>NZ_WKZC01000020.1:0-1344 GCF_009679635.1 Finegoldia sp. BIOML-A4
GGATCAGGCAGCACCTCTCCAGGGCTGGGACCTGCCCCAAGAGTTCGCCACGCTGCGTCGCCTGATGGAAGGCCGCATGGCAAAGCATGGCCGGCGCGAGTATGTGCAGGTGCTGCGTCTACTGGAGAGCTTCGAGCTTGCCGACCTGCATGCGGCGGTGAAGCAGGCCCTTCAACTCGGAGCAATCGGCTTCGACGCCGTCAAGCACCTGATCCTGTGCCGGGTGGAGCGTCGGCCGCCGAGACTGGACCTGTCTATTTATCCCTACCTGCCGAGGGCGACGGTCGAGACGACATCGGCGAAGGCGTATATGCGACTGCTTTCCGCGCATGGGGAGGAAGCGGCATGAGCGCTGAAGTGCCCGAGATCCTGCTCTCCCATTACCTCAAAACCCTCAAGCTTCCGACCTTCCAGCGCGAGTATCAGAAGCTGGCCCGGCTATGTGCCACAGAAGGCGTCGATCATGTCGGATATCTCACCCGGCTTGCCGAGCGGGAGATGATCGAACGGGATCGACGCAAGGTCGAACGCCGCATCAAGGCGGCCAGGTTCCCTGTCGTCAAAAGCCTCGACAGCTTCGACTTCTCTGCCATCCCCAAGCTCAACAAGATGCAGGTCCTGGAACTGGCGCGCTGCGAATGGATCGAGCGCCGCGAGAACGTCATCGCCCTTGGTCCTTCCGGCACGGGCAAGACCCATGTGGCGCTCGGCCTGGGATTGGCGGCATGCCAGAAGGGCCTGTCCGTCGGCTTCACGACCGCTGCCTCGCTAGTCAGCGAGATGATGGAGGCCCGTGACGAGCGGCGTCTGCTCCGCTTCCAGAAACAGATGGCCGCCTACCAGCTTCTCATCATCGATGAGTTGGGCTTTGTGCCACTCTCCAAGACTGGCGCGGAATTACTCTTCGAGCTGATATCGCAACGCTACGAACGCGGAGCCACCCTGATCACCAGCAATCTTCCGTTTGACGAATGGACGGAAACCTTGGGGTCGGAGCGCCTCACTGGCGCTCTGCTCGATCGCATCACCCACCACGTCAACATCCTCGAGATGAATGGCGACAGCTATCGTCTCGCCCAAAGCCGCGCCCGAAAGGCCGGCTGAAACACCCTCGCAAAATCACCGCGTGCGTATGAGACCCCCGCTCGGGCTACGCCCTCCCGGCGGTCTCACACGCACGCAAACCGTGGCCTGGTTTTACTCCGCCCATTGGCCGGATTTTGTTCCGCCGTTGACACCGTCTGGAGCATAATCGATCTCGACGCGATTGGTTGCACCAGCGATGCCGGCATTGATCAACCTGGATCCGAAGCCGAACGCCGTCGGAGAAGAGACGGGTGGTCC
>NZ_WKZC01000021.1:0-1195 GCF_009679635.1 Finegoldia sp. BIOML-A4
ATTATTCTATAATTTTAGAAACAACGCCAGCTCCTACTGTTCTTCCGCCTTCTCTGATGGCAAATCTTAATCCTTCTTCGATTGCGATTGGAGTGATTAATTCGATTATGAATTTTGCGTTATCTCCTGGCATTACCATTTCTACGCCTTCTTCTAATGCGATGTTTCCTGTTACATCTGTTGTTCTGAAGTAGAATTGTGGTCTGTATCCTGAGAAGAATGGTGTGTGTCTTCCACCTTCTTCTTTTGTTAATACGTATACTTCTGCTTCAAATTTTGTGTGTGGGTGGATTGTTCCAGGTGCTGCTAATACTTGTCCTCTTTCGATGTCTTCTCTTTGTACACCTCTTAGTAATGCTCCGATGTTATCTCCTGCTTCTGCTTCGTCAAGTTGTTTTCTGAACATTTCTACACCTGTTACTACTACTGTTCTTTTTTCTGTTGTAAGTCCTACGATTTCTACGTTGTCTCCTACTTTTACTTTTCCTCTTTCTACTCTACCTGTAGCTACTGTTCCACGTCCTGTGATTGTGAAAATGTCTTCTACTGGCATTAGGAATGGGTGGTCAACGTCTCTTACTGGAGCTGGGATCCATTCGTCTACTTCTTCCATCAATTTCATGATTTTGTCTCCCCATTCTCCGTCTGGATCTTCTAATGCTTTTAATGCTGATCCTACTACGATTGGTGTGTTGTCTCCATCGTATTCGTATTCGTTTAATAATTCACGTACTTCCATTTCAACTAATTCGATTAGTTCTGGGTCGTCTACTTGGTCTTCTTTGTTTAAGAATACTGCGATTTTTGGTACGCCTACTTGTCTTGCTAACAAGATGTGTTCTCTTGTTTGTGGCATTGGACCGTCTGCTGCACTTACTACTAGGATTGCTCCGTCCATTTGTGCTGCTCCTGTGATCATGTTTTTAACGTAGTCAGCGTGGCCTGGACAGTCTACGTGTGCGTAGTGTCTTTTTTCTGTTTCGTATTCTACGTGAGAAGTGTTGATTGTGATTCCTCTTTCTCTTTCTTCTGGTGCTTTGTCGATGTTAGCGTAGTCTACGAATTCTCCTGAGCCCATTCTCTTGTTTAATACAAGTGTTACGGCTGCAGTTAATGTTGTTTTACCGTGGTCAACGTGACCTATTGTACCAATGTTAACATGTGGTTTTGTTCTTTCAAATTTAGCTTTACTCAT
>NZ_WKZC01000022.1:0-1184 GCF_009679635.1 Finegoldia sp. BIOML-A4
CTGGTGACCCTACCGGGATTCGAACCCGGGATACCGCCGTGAAAGGGCGATGTCTTAACCGCTTGACCATAGGGCCTAATTCTATGATTTATGTTTTATTAAATTTTATTGGCTACAATTCATAACCTTGCGGTTACCACTTTCTAGACCTATCCCAATTAGCGACAGCTAATTGATGGAAGGTCTGATGCAACTAGTTTCCCAAGAGGCGTTAGCCGATTGGCAGAAACTATCTGCTGACCATAGGGCCATATTATTCAAGTTTAAATATATTGTATTAAATTGTGAAAGTATGGTTGCAGCTTCGCTGCAAATGTCTTGGTCGCTACATAACGAAATCAAAGATTTCTATTGCGCGACATTTGACCTACCAACAAATTACTTCGTAATTTGGGTTAGGGTCAAGGGTCAGCTTCAGCACGAAATCAAAGATCTCTATTTCGTGACATTTGACCTACCAACAAATTACTTCGTAATTTGGGTTAGGGTCAAGAACCGCTGTGACCATAAACTTAATGCCAAGGGTAATTTAATTTTCAAATAACACATAGTTTAATAAAAAATTGGTAGCGGAGAAGGGAATCGAACCCCTGACACCACGGGTATGAACCGTGTGCTCTAGCCATCTGAGCTACTCCGCCATATTATATGATTTGTTGTGTATGTATGGTTGCGGGAGCAGGATTTGAACCTACGACCTCCGGGTTATGAGCCCGACGAGCTACCAAACTGCTCTATCCCGCGTTATTGGTGCCGAGGATCGGAATCGAACCGATACGGTGTTTTACCACCGCAGGATTTTAAGTCCTGTGCGTCTGCCAGTTCCGCCACCCCGGCATTTGGCTCCCAGGGTGGGACTCGAACCCACAGCCTATCGGTTAACAGCCGAGTGCTCCACCATTGAGCTACCTAGGAATATTACCACTCTTATGAGTGGTGTTCGCTTTTTAAAGTTTGATTACTTTTTTCGAAAATTTAATGTTTTCCATGAGCGACGCTTCGAACGAGGAAATCTTCATTTTGCTTTTTTAAAAAAGAAGATTTCTGAAGTGAGGCTGAGCGAATGGAATTATTAAATTTTCCTTTAGTAATCAAACTTTAATTTCTTTGTTTGGCGACTACCTACTCTCCCACGACGTTTCCATCGTAGTACCATCGGCGTTAAGAGGCTTAACTTCTGTGTT
>NZ_WKZC01000023.1:0-1109 GCF_009679635.1 Finegoldia sp. BIOML-A4
TATTCCTCTGAGGGAAATATAATTGCCTTTAGTGATAAGGGCTTAGAAAAGAAAGAGAAGACAAATATTCTAGTATTTCCTGAAGGAACGAAATCTATAAATGGAAATTATTCTTTAAGTCATTCAAACGATGAACTTAGATATAAAAGAGAATTTGGACGTGGTAAACATTGGGATAAAGTAATTATTCCTGATTCTGTTAATCATTTAGGCTATGCTGCCTTTTACGAAGCAAGTATAGACGAGGTAAAACTATCAAGTAGTCTAACTTATCTTGGTGGTTTAGCATTTTTCAATTGTGGACTTAGAAAAGTGACTTTACCTGATACTTTGGTAAATATTGAACATAATGCTTTTGAAAGAAATAATCTTCAAGAAATAACTATACCGAAGTCTGTGAAGACAATTGAACAATATGCTTTTTCAAGAAATAAATTGCACACTATAAAAGTTTTAGGCAATCCAAATATTAACAGTAAGGGAGTATTCCATGATCAAGAAGTTGAGTATAGACCAAAACAAAATCCATTTTACGAAAATCATTTTGGTTTCAACGGAAATCAAGGATTCAAATCTATTCCTAATGGATTAAGTTATGAAAATGGAGAATTTGTCTTTGATAAGAATGTAGATAGTGTAGAACTTGAATTTGATTATAACAATGATATGTATCAAGGAAAGATGACTATATACAATCCAAATAAATATTCCATTGATACTCAAACAGATTTAACAGGGCAAGATATTGATGAAAAGGACAATAAGATTGATGATTTAACTAAAAACATTAAGGATTTAGAAAATCAGATCAAAGACTTAAATGATAAGAAACAAGAAGACCAATCAAAGATAGATGAATTAAAGGAAAAATTAGAATCTTGCAAAGATAATGGAGAGAAACTAAAACAAGAAAAGTCTAAGTTAGAAGAAGAGATTAGAGATAAAGATAATAAGATTGCTCAATTGAATAAAGAAATTGAGGAACTTAAAAATTCTAACAATGATGAACTAATAGCAGAAATTACTCAGCTTAAAGATGAATTAAAAAGATTACAAGATGAAAATGCAAAACTAAAAGAAGATTATTCATCTACAAAATGGGAGTTAGA
>NZ_WKZC01000002.1:0-226072 GCF_009679635.1 Finegoldia sp. BIOML-A4
AATACTAGAATATTTGTCTTCTCTTTCTTTTCTAAGCCCTTATCACTAAAGGCAATTATATTTCCCTCAGAGGAATACATAAAATCATCTTCCGTCCACTCTACCTTATAATCTGTACTTGCATATACAGGACTTACAGCCACTATATTCACTAAACTTACAAGTAGCATTATCACAGCTAAAATTCCACTGGTTATTTTTTTCATAAATTTTCCTCACTTTCATTTGTATCTTTTCTTTTAAGTTCTTGTCTTTCTCTATTTTCTTCTTCCTTATTTTTTCTAACAATAAATAAAAATTCATCAAGAGATATTTTTCTACTTCGAAATTCCTTGATGACCTCTAAATTTTCTATTTCTTCTTGTTCCTCTGCTAATAACTGAAGTTCTATTTCAATTTCTTCTTTTTTCTTTCTTAAATTCTTCTGTTTTTCTATGTTTCTGATTAATTTTTTATTCATAGATTTTTACTCCCCCCTTATTTTGGTCTACCAAAGGAATAAAAGTGATTTTTCCAATACCTTGAGTTTATACTGGCATATTGGATAGGATCTCCTGCATGGAGCATCATTCCATTTCCGGCATATATCCCTACGTGAGAAATTGGCGTACCCGAATTATATGTGCCTTTAAAGAAAATAATATCCCCAGGTTTTGCCTCGCTTGGAGATATTGGATTACAATAGTTTTTATAAATAAGCCAAGCTGTAGTTCTTGGCATTCTCTTTACACCAGACTTTGTAAATGACCAACATACAAAACCTGAACAGTCAAAGTTAGATGGTCCACTTGCTCCAAACACATATCTTTTACCTATATGTTTTTCTGCTTCATTAAATAAGGCTTTGGCAGTTTCAGAATCAAAAGCAAGACCGGGATTTCCAAAGTTTGGATTGTCTATAATCTCTCCCAAGTTCCCATAGCTTGATCCAAAATATCCACTCATATTTCCCTGACTATCAAGTAATGCTAAATAATGAGCCATATTTGTTTCATAGTTTGCAAATTCTTCTCTTGCTATTTCATCAATACTTTTCTTTTTTATAGTTAATGTTAGAATTCTATAGGTGTATGGATTTCCTTCACTGTCATATTTTGTAATAGACTTTGAAGTATATTTTTTCTCATACATTTGATTAAATAGCTTTTTTAATTCCTTTTGTATCTCTTCAGCTGACTTAATCTCTCCATATCTTGCTGTTAAATAGCTAAAAAGCTCGTGTAGGTCATGACCAACAGAATCTCCTTTTATATGATATTCATCATAATTTGGATAATTTTCTTTAATACTATCTATTTCATCTTGTAAGGCATATTCATAACTTGTAAATTCATTGTTAATATCCATTAAAACTTCTTCTTTTGATAGATAGCTTGTAGCTATAACATTACTTGTTAATCCTGAAGTAAGACTGCCAACATTGCTAATTCCTTGAAATAGCATAAAAAAAAGTCCTAAAATACAAAGGGCAATTAAAATTTGCTTATATCCTTTGTTTTTTAAAGCTTCCAATGTTTTCTTTCCAATATTAGCGAAAGATTTCTTTACTCTATTTACTAAACCTTCCCCGTGTTTCTTCCTAAAATCTCTCTGAAACTTCTTTTTCATAAAAAATCGATTCAGTTTATTAGAGTTTTGATAAGCTTTAGTCTTCTTCAATTCTTCAAAATTTCTTTGAAATAGAAGTTTACTTTCTTTCTTATAAATTTTTCCTTCTAAAGATTTTATTTTTCTTTGAGTTTTTAAAGGTTTTTTTCTTCTAAAATGGCTAATTTCTCTACCTACAACTTCGGTAGTTCTACTAAGCTTATAAGCAGCGTTAACACCTGCATTATCATCTTTCCCACTATATAGATAGTTTGCCGTCATAGCACTCGCAAAAGTAATAGGTTTTTCTAAACCCGCTTTTTTTGACTTTTTCTTATACTTAATTAACTCTTTTTCTTTTTTATTCTTTTTCTCATATAGTTTTGATATTTTATCTTCCTTTTTATAAAACTTATCTTTTTCACTTTTGTTATCTTTTTTAGAATGGAATTTAGTTTTATTTTTTGTATCTACCTTATTTTCTTCAGATACATTTTTAGAATCCTGTACTTCTTTTTTTGTCCTGGTGTATTCTTTCTTTGGATCAAAGTTGCTTTTCTTTATAGTATTATCAAAAGCGTCTTTTATTTGTCTTTTCTTTCCCTTGTTTTTATTAGAAATTCCACTATGATTTAAATCAAGTTCATCTACTTCAAGATTCTCATTTTTTATTACGTTTTTTTCCTGTTTGAAGATTTCTTTTTTCGTGCCTATTTTTTCTTGATTCTTTTTATTTATATTATATTTATCTTTATTTTTTTCAGATTCACTTTTGAATCCTTCAGATAGGCTATCCTGTCTAAATTTCCCACTAGAAACCTTACCCATTAGCATATCTTTTTCTTCTAAATTTCTAACTTTGCCTTTGAAATATTTGCTATTTTGTTTTTTATTAGTATTCAGGTCTTGAATTATTTTTTTATCTTCTTCATTTGCCTTATATGATAGATATTTTCTTCTATACTTCCCATTTAAAGATTTTAATTCTACTTTTTCCCCTTTATCCTTAAACTGACTTTGAGATTGATAAAGTTTTTTAAAGGTGTTTTTTTGAAAGCTTTCTTTCCCTTTCTCACCAAGAATAGAATAACCATCCCAATTTTTTCTTTGCACATCAGAAGATGGTAAATACTTATAGTCATCTCTTGTGTCCCTATATGATACATTGCTATCACTAAAGTTCATGTCATAGCGATCTATGACACCATCATTATCTGAGTCCTGCGATAAGGGATCATATGTTGAACTTACCTCTATATTAAAATCCTTATCTTCTTCTTTTCTAAATCTCCTTATTTTTTTCTCTTGCACTCCATTAAAACTTTCACTCTCAACGTTTTTCTTCCATTTTAAATTACTATTCCCCTTGTAATTTTTTTGGGGAGAAGTGCTACTTTTTAAATTAGAGCTAGTTGAATTTGGTCTATCATTAAAATCTTCTTTAAAGTTACTTAGCCTGTATTCTGTTTCTTGCCCGTAATATTCACCATATCTACTTTCCTCATTTTCTTCCATTTTTCTATGCTGCTGTTGCGAATATTCTGGCTGATATTCATTATGATAGGAGGCTTCTGCAAATTTTTCCTCATGGTTTTTTCTTTGTCTTCTTCCTCTATTTGACTTATCTTTTTCGTTGAGTAAATCCTGACTATTTTCTTGCAAATGAGATGAATAATACTTAGAGTTTTCATCATTATTGTCTATGTTATTCCTGCTTTTTACTTTATTAATTTCTTTTTTTGAAAAATCTGATTTTCTCTCTGTACTACTGAATTTTTCATTGCTTTCTTCTTTCTTTTCTGATATAAGTTTGGTCTTTGGTACATCTCTTGGGTTTACTTTCCCTTTCTTTTTCATATATACCTCCTATTTCATATTTTTCTCTATCCTTTCTTTAGCTATTTGACAGTAGTCTTTGTTTATGTCAATTCCAATATATTCTCTGTCCATCCTAATAGCTACCATTCCAACAGTTCCTGAACCCATAAAGGGATCAAGAATTAAGCCTTTTTTAGGACATCCTGCTTTTATACAAAGTTCTACCAGTTTTGGTGGAAATACCGCATAGTGTTTTCCTTTAAACGCACTGGTGTTAATAGTCCAAATATCTCTATTGTTTCTAAACTTAGGGACATTATCTCCTATATATTCTCCATACTCTCTTGCTTCATTTATGCTCTGTCTTTTAGCTCCTGTGCCTTCTTGTAAATACTTATTATCTTTTCCTCTTGCCCTCATATATCTTTTCTTGCTTATTTCTTTTATTGGTTCTTTCATAGCGTCAAAGTTATAGAAATACTTTCTTGCTTTTGATAGTAGGAAGATATGTTCATAAGACCTTGATGGTCTATCCCTACAAGACTCAGGCATGGCATTTTCCTTATGCCAAATAATATCGCTTCTTAAATACCAACCATCCTCTCTTAATTTTAAAGCTAGTTGCCAAGGTATCCCCATTAAGTCTTTTGCCTTGTAGCCACTGAGTTTTTCTGTAATAGACTCTTTTTGACCACTTCTTCCTTCTATGTTTTTAGGATCTTTATATTTTTTTTTGCTTCTTGTACCTGCATAAGAATCTCCAATAACTACCCAAAGTGTTCCTTCTTTTTTTAATACTCTTTTTACTTCTCTAAAGACTTCAATTAATTTATTTAAATATTCCTCCGGACTTTCTTCTCTTCCAATTTGTCCTTCTGCTTTATAATCTCTAAGTCCATAATATGGAGGAGATGTAATACAGCAATCAAATATTTTATCTGGAAATTCCTTTAGAGCAGAAATTGCATCTAAATTAATAATATAGTTAGTTTTTAACTTCTCTCTGTCTATCAATTTCTATCCCTTCCTTTAATTCTTCTGGTTTAGTTGTCATTAACTTATACAATTTTGTATCTTTAGGAAATCTATCTACAAAAGGTACTATTGTGTTTCCATAGAATAGTAATCCCTCTCCCTCATTGGAATTTGTTACGTAGGATAACTGATAAAGAGATATATTTAACTTGTTAGCTAAAATTTCCCTATCACCACTAGCTTGATTAAGCATTAAGATAAAATCTGTATTATCAAATATATTTTCTATTTCGGGACTGGCTAAAAGGTCCTTTACATTTTGTGTTAATCCTGTTGGAATCCCGCCCCATTTTCTAAATCTCTTCCAAATTTCTATGGAATATGAGGCTGTTTGTTCTTCTCTTAAAAGCAAATGGAATTCGTCACAGTAATATCTGGTTTCCTTCTTATTTCTATTAATAGTTACTCTATTCCACACTTGATCTTGAACAATTAACATACCTATTTTTCTAAGTTGCTTTCCTAATTCCTTAATGTCATAACAAAGAATTCTATTTCCTGTATCTACATTAGTCCTATGGTTAAATACATTGAGGCTGCCTTTGACATAAATTTCCATTTCTACCGCTAATTTTTTCCCTACATTTTCTTCTTGTTTTAAAAGTAAATTATATAAATCTTCTAAAATTGGCATATTTTCAGAAATTGGATTGTCGAAGTAATCCTTATATAATATTGGAAGACATCTATCAATTACTGAAGTTTCTTCTGCACTTAACCCTTCCTTTCCTACTACAAGTTCAAACAGTGAAAGAATAAAGTCAGACTTTAAAGATAAGGGATTGTCTTCATCGGCATAGTCTACATTTATATCCAACGGGTTTATATAATCCTTACTTGTTGGCGATATTTTTATAACTTCTCCACCTAGTGCCTTAGTTAAATTTCCATACTCCCCTTCCGGATCACAGATAATGATGTCATCTTGTGTGATTAAAAAAGCATTGGTAATTTCTCTTTTAGCTGAAAAAGATTTACCGCTACCCGGTGTTCCAAGTATTAAACCGTTTGGATTCTTTAAAAGCTTTCTATCTGTCATAATGATATTACGACTTAAAGCATTTAATCCGTAATATAAGCTCTCTCCTTCTAAGCACAACTCTTCTGTTGTAAAAGGAATAAAGACTGCTGTAGAGCTGGTTGTAAGTCCTCTTTTTATTTCTATTTCATTTTTTCCAAGTGGCAGGGAAGAAATTAGTCCTTGTTCCTGTCTATAGTTAAGATTTTTCAATACACAATTATGCCTACCTGCTATTGAATTTAGTTGAAAGATTATATTACTCAATTTCTTTCTACTTTTTTCCATATTTGTAAACAAAATAGTTATGACAAACATTCTCTCATTATGATTTTGAAGTTCTACTAATAGTTTCTTAGCATCATTACCGTAGGTAATTAAATCGCTTGGAAGAATATCAATGTCATATCCTGATCTTATAGCCTTCTTATTTTCTTCAATTTTCATTTTATCCAAGTCTGTTATTTTTCTTTTAATCATCTTTATAGCTTCTGTTTGATCAATGGAATTTATATGAAATGTTACAATCATATTTTCTTCAACTCCTAAAAATTCTGATAATAATCTATCTGATAATTCAGGTGCTAGAATTTGTAGAAAGTTTACTTCTCCAAAGTATTCTCCAATTTTAAATTGATTGTTAGATGAAAAGTTAAATGATGCTGGTACTATATAATCCTTAGTAGATAGTCCACTATATTTTAGGTCTTCAAATGAAAAAACAAAATTCTTATTTGGATTTAAGATATCGTGAATAACCTTTAACCTTTCATATCCACTTAATACATAAGCTTTTACTCCCATCTGCTTAAAGTTATTTAATATATCCATTTCCATTCTTTCAAGTCTTGTAGTTGCCTCTTTTAAATCTTGTGCTTGTAAGCTAAAGGTGATATACATATATTTAGTAAGTCCATTATTTCCTTTTTGACTCTGATTTTTTAGCATTTCCCTGTACTCTTTTCGTATTTCATTATATGAATCGTTTCTATCCGGAACATTGATGTTTTTTTCTACTTCTTCATTTTTTCCTATGCGATTAATATATGAAAGTTCTATATCAACACTTGGATCAAAATAGTTTAAAAAACTTGAAAATTCATTAAATATACTTTCCTTATCTTCTTCTGTTGAAAGCTGGTAGTTAATATCTAAAAAACGTATCATTTTATTAAATTTGTTCTTCTCAACTTGGCAAATCCCATTTCTCAACATTCTTAAATAAGGGATTGTTTCCTGAACACTCTTTTTCTTCTTCCCACCAAAAAAGGAAAGCTTCTTTTTGGGCTTTCCTTTTTCTTTAGAAATATTTGCTTTTTTCATCTTTTTTTGACTTATACTAATGCTTTTTAAATCTTCTTTTTGTTTTTTTAAATTTCTTTTTTCTTGATTTAATTTTTTCTGTTGTTTTTTCTGTATTTGATTCATTTACTCCTTTCCTTTCTTTGTTTCTTTATATCATAAATACATTCTGTCTTGTATATCCTTATACTTGTCTGTCTTTTCTTATCTATAATATACTTTAAATATTTTTCAAAATAGATCCCGTCCTTTTCATAAAGAGTTGCAAATATTATAGGAAAAGACACACCTATCATAATTAACATAGATAGGTCATTAGGAAGCACTTTTTTTACCATTAAATATACTGGAAAGCCTATTAGACCTGCAATTGTAAAGCCAATTAATTGTCTTTTTGTTAGATTTAGAGCTACCTTTGTTTTTACTTTTGTTAAGTCCTTTGGGACATTTACATAAGCCATTATTCTAACCCCTCTAAGTAAAATCCATATATATCTTCTCTGTTCAGATCTTCTTGTGATTTTCCCATATTCACTGCTATTTCTAAGACTTTTTCATTCGTTTCTTCTCTATTATCTAAAACTTCCAATGTTTTTCTTATAATCATTCTATTTTGTATTTCTCTTGTAATATATCCCCCTATTAAAAGTATTGGGAGTCCTATTGTTCCAAGTGTTTTTAGCTTAATTTTTTTGTCCTTTTTTCTTCTAATTTTCATCATCTTCTCCTTTTTTATTAATGAGCATTTAAAATTGATTTTGCAATACTTCCTGATTTCATCATAGTTATACCAAGTATTAAGGTGTATCCTAGTAATTCAAAAATACTTTTGTGTATGTCTGATATATTTAAAGTCTTAACAAGTACGGCATAAATTCCTACGCATATAAGTAGGAATAAACCTTGCAAGCCAAGTGCGAAGAGCCCTCTTATATAGTTTGTTCCAATACTTCCCCATTCTTTATTGCCCATTGTGGCAAAAGGTATGGCGCAAACTGAAGTATAAATATATATTTCTATCATCCTGCCGTATAGAATAACTGTAATGAGTATTGATATCCCTTGAATTATCATCTTTACAATTGCTGTCTCTAATACTATAGTCATTAATTTTCCTATTGACTCTCCTTTTAGGCTATCTACCATATTAGCTATATCACCTGGAGAAACTTTTGCACTAGCATTTGCCACACCTGCTGCCTTTCCTATTAAATTCTGTGCCACATCAAATACTGCCATAGAAAAGTCAAAAGCATGAGATACAAGCCATACTGCTATCCACATTTTTATCATATATTTAAAAAAATCAAAGGTATCTGTGTCATGCATATTATTTTTGTTCATTACCATTTGAATTAATTCAATACATAGTACAGCCGTTATGATAAGACCTGCTATGGGAAGTATAACATTTTCTGAAATAGACTTTATGAAGTGGAAAACCTCCGAGTTCCATCCACTCGGAGTCTTTCCTACCTCATTTGCTATCGTTGATACTTTGTCATTTATATCAAGGAGCATTCCGCTTAAATTTTCCTTGATCATATCAATAAGTATCTCCGAAAAAAACTCTTTGATCTTATCTACTATATTAAACATTTTATTTTAACACGTTTGCTAATAGCGGTATTAGTTTTAAACCTATGAGTACAATTCCCCCTCCAGCCATAAGCTGCTTAATACCTTGAGATTTAGCACCAGGGTTGTCATTCCCATAACCTTCCATCAGATTGATAACACCCCATGCTCCAAGCCCTGCACCAATTGCTGTAACTAATATTTTTAATACATTTACTGCTTGTGTAAAAAATTCCATTTATATTTCCTCCTCTTTTTCTTCTTTTTTAATTTTATTTATGTGCTTTACGATAAAATTTTTAAATGTCTTGTCTTCTTTTTTTGTTTCCTTAAAATATCCAAAAATATGGATGTATTCTCCACTTTTAAATTCCTTCACACTTTTTGCCTTTTCTCCGTAGAGATTACAGTAGATATATTCTTTTTTAACCTTTTCTTCTTCTTTGTTCTTTCTAACTATTGTGAAGTTAGCTACTTCTTTTTCTCCTTCCTTTGTATCTATTGCAGTTGTTTTTATTTCTCCTACTAGATTTCCGTTAATATTTAGCATTTCTCTTTCCATTTGTTCTATCTCCTTTATTCCATAAAAAAAGCGATAGTTTTTTCTATCGCTTCTACTTCTAATTGATTAATATTTCATTTTTCTCTGTATCTTATTTTTTCGGCTCATCTCGTATATATTTCATTTTTCCTCCATTGGGCATAAAAAAACACCGAAATATTTTTTTTCGGTGTAAATTTCTCTATTTAATTTTATGGTTTTAGTAATTCTTTCCAGTTTTCTATAAAGCCAACATGTCTTAATTCAATATTTTCATATCTTGCTATTAGTGCTGTTAGATCATGATAAAAATTTTTGTAATTTTCTTCTTCAGAAACTATTTTAAGATTAACTAATGTAGCAAATATTGTATTGTTTGAAATATTATTTTTTAAATATTCTTTATATAGCTTTGGTGATTTTGTAAGCTTTGCTCCATATAGCCTGCCATAATGGGCACATATATTTCTTATATAGGCAAAATTTTCTATCCAAGATTCAAAGTAATGGTAGTCTGTATGAAAGACTTTTGCAATTTTACTTTTATCTTCATTTTTCATATTCTTATACATTTTAGATAAAGTTCCAAAACTTGCCACTTCTATCACTGCATAGAGTGGAATTTCTCCACCTTCATAATTGTCTTTAAAGTTTTTTATAAATGGTGAGCGTCTATTTCTTTTAACTTCCCTTGCTAATTCTTCTAGTACCCTTTCTTGTTCCTTTTGTTTCTCAAAATTATTCATATCTTTATATGAAAAGTTCCCATATCTTAAAGAAAAATAGTTTGTGATAACCGCTCTTAAAGAAACTTCAATATGCTCTATTGTTTCAAATATAAGCTGTCTAAGTTCTCTATCAAATTTATATAAACTTACAATATCTTCAAAACTTGTTCCTGATATATATCTTCCATCTTTTTTTAATGTGATACTATAAGCTTTAATCAGCCTGTAATAGGATATTCTTCCAAGAATTTTCTTAGCATAAGTTTTATCTTCTACTAAAAGTCCTAAGTCTATTAAGTTTTTTACTTGATTTTCTATACTAATCGGTTCTTGATGAATTTTTTTCATTTTTTCTCCTAAAATCAAATGACCCGACTTGGTCCGCATTGTTAAGAGGCGTGTCGGGTACTGTTGACATTATTATATGTTATAAAATATTTTTTGTCAAGTATTTTCTTTTAATCTTTCCTAAATATCTATCTTACTTCTTATTTAATTTTAAATTTATTCATCTAATATTTCAACTACCATACTCTCTTTTAACTTAACCTCATCTTTTCTCTGTAGGTATTTCTCTATGTCAAATATATTTCTCTTATCATAATCTTCAAGGAACTTATAATTCTTATGCTTGGTTATGTCAAATTTATCTGAAAGAAATGGTCTAACTCCTCTTAATTGGTAGATACATTTCCCACCATCCATTACAGTTATTTCATCTTGGCTCATTAATTCTTTTCCAGTTTTTTGATAGTTTAAACCAAAACTCTTTTGATTCGATCTTGTTTCTGATATGTTATATAGGTCTATTGTTTCTTTTCCCAAACTTTCAGATAATTCTTTTAATGTTGTTCTTTCTTTGCCTCCTAAAAATAACGTCGAATCACAATTGCCAACTATGGTATCTGCATTATCTTTATAGATACTTTTTAGTTGTGATTGTGCTTGTAATATTATGCAAGCTGATATTTCTCTACTTCTAATAGTTGCTATCAGCTTTTCAAATTTAGGAATTAAGCCGATATTTGCGAATTCATCAAGTAGGCATCTCACATGAACAGGAAGTCTTCCGCCATATTCATCATCTGCTTTATCACATAATAGATTAAATAATTGTGAGTACATTATTGATACTACAAAGTTAAATGTATCATCTGTATCCGATATTATTACGAATAAAGCTGTTTTCTTTTCTCCAAGTGTATCAAGTTCCAGTTCATCTTCTTTCATTAAGTCCCTAAGTTCCTGAATATCAAATGGAGCAAGCCTTGCTCCACAGGATATAAGGATTGATTTGGCAGTTTTTCCTGCTGCAAGTTTGTATTTCTTATATTGTTTTACTGCGAAATGGTTTGGCTTTTCTTTTTCTAATGCTTCAAACATATAGTCTACTGCATTTTTAAAATTTTCATCTTCTTCTCTTACCTCACTTGCATCTATCATAGCAAGTAGAGTTGTAAAGTTCTGTTCTTCTTTAGGAGCTTCATAAAAAATATATCCAATTAAGGCTGTATAGTAGAGTTTTTCAGCTTTTACCCAGAAATCCTCAGTTGATTTTTCTCCTTCTCCCTTAGTATTTGCAATTATTGTTTGTACTAATTTCAAAATATCTTTTTCACTTTTCAAGTATGCAAAGGGATTATATCTCATGGATTTTTTAAAGTTTATTGTATTTAGTATTTTTATCTCATATCCATTTCTTTCCAACATTTTTCCGCATTCCAAGACTAATGTTCCTTTTGGATCGGTCACTACATATGAAGAGTGCATTTGCATGAGATTCGGCTTTACAAAGAACCTTGTTTTACCACTTCCAGAACCTCCAATTACCAATACATTTTTATTCCTAGCATATTTTGGATTTTTAGGTCTATTGTTCATGGTAAGTCTTTCAGTTTGAGTTAGTAGCACATTGTTTTCAAACTTCTTGTCAATGTATGGCTCAATATCTTTTTCATTTCCCCATCTTGCCGATCCATATTCTCTGCCCTCTCTAAACTTTTTTGCTTTTTTCTTTTTCTGTATAAGGATTAACTTGATAACTACTGATAGAATTAGACCGGGTATCAGGTTTTTTATTTTTAATGATGGAATATATTTTAAAGTATCTATTTGACTAAAAGCCACTAGAATTCTATCTATTATATCTCCTCCTACATAAGAGTTGACATGGCTTGCAAAGATATTTCCTATATAAAAAAATAAGAGGTAAGGAAAATTTTCTAATACAAATTTCTTCTTATCTCTTATCTTAAAAACATTTTTTATATCTTTTATTATTTCATTTAGTATTTTCGAATTAATCACTTCCTCTCCATAAAAAAGAGTAGATTTCTCTACCCATTAGTATTTTATTTATCTTTTTTATATCTTATTACTGGAACTTGTTTTATTTTTTTACCTATCTTTTTTCTTTCCAAGACAAACATCATATTTTCATTTCTTTTAAAATATCCTAGATCTTTATGATAGCTTATACCACACTTGCAATGTAATAGACCTATAAACTGTTGCTTCATCTTTGAGTTACATATGGGACATATTCTTTTATGTGTCATTTTAAACCACCATTATACTTATATTTTACTTTCAAAGGTATTTTTTTAGTTTCTTTCCTAATGCTTCTGCTCTCATTTTTTATCTATAGATAAGAGAAATTCTTCTACTGGATGACTCCCATTTTCTTTTTCATAGTATTCAACGATAAAACTATTCATACCTTCTCATCATATATATTATATATCCAAGTGCTTTTATTATAAACTTTGTTCCTGATGCTTATGTTTAACCTTATCTCTGTCAATAGTATCTTTGACTTTATCCTTGAAGTTATTAAGCCTTTCTATTAAAGATTTTCTTTTTCTTGACTTATCTTTAGTAAATTTCTGGACTGTCTTTTTAAAAGCTTGTTCCATTACTTTTATATCTTTTGCTTGAAAAAAGATAATGTTGTTTCCATTTTCTAAATCTTTCTTTATGGAAAATTTAACCCCATATCTTTTTAATTCTTTTTTCAATGCTTTTAAGTCTATGTCATTTAATTCTAAGGTTTCTACTTTACCTTTTTTTACAAGGTCTTTTACTTTTACTTTTTTAAATTTTTCTAAGGGTCTTGAATGTTCTGTCTGCGCTTTATGTTTATTTATTTCTAATATTTTCTTCATCAAATTTATAACTTGCTTGGCTGTAACTATCCCCGCTTTTTTTACTATGGCTATTGTTCTGCTATTTATATCATCATTTTGCATTCACTCACCTACTTTCATTTTTTTTTAATATTTCATAGGCTAATTTTGATTTCTCCTTCATTTTTTCTATTCTTCTATTTTCTCCTGTAAATATAATGGGACTGCATATTTCAAGTATCCTTGAGTAAATTCTTTTATCTTTTATAGTTTCAGGATTAGTTAAAGCTGATATATTTAAGTTTGTTGTTATAATTAGAGGTTTCCCACTTCTATATCTACTATCTATTATGTTAAAGATATGCTCAGCTGCAAAATCTGTATCTCTTTCCATTCCAAAATCATCAATAATTAATAGTTTCTTATGATTTAGGTTATCTATATACTTGCTCTTATCAATCTCAAAGTTAGTCATATCATTTAAAATTACAGAAAAATTTGTCATTTTGACTGATATTTCTTTTTCTAGTAAAGCATTTGCTATGGCACTTGCAAAGTAAGTTTTCCCACAACCAACATTCCCTGTGAGAATTAACCCTATATTGTTTTCATATATTTCATCAAATTTTTCAACATAGTTTTTTGCTACTTTTTCATGCTCACTGTCTTTGTCCATATTTTTAAAATTCCAATTTAATAGGATAGGATCAGAAAAACACTCTTTTTTTAAGTGTTCAATTTTCAAAAGCCTTTTATTTTCTTTTCTTTTTTCTTCCTCTAATTTTTGTCTTTCTTTTTTACATTGACATAAAATACCAACTTTTTTTATTTCTCCAAAGAAGTCTATTTCTTTTTCAATTGGTGTTTTACATTTTGCACAATATTTTAATCCTGTTTCTTGATCTATATAACTCCTATTTTCTTCATCTTTTGATGGACTATTTGTTTCTGCATTTTTTATTTTCTGTTCTAGGATTTCTTTTATTAATTCCATATGCTCCTCTCCTATCAAGTATTTAAAATTTCTCTCCATATATCCTCATCGTTACTATAGTCATAGTTTTCTCTTTTCTGATTTTCTCTCTTTATGACTTCTATGTTTCTAATATTTTCATCTGCATTGTATAAGAGAGTCAGTAGATAAGCATTAATGTTTCTAATATCCTTTGGAGCATTTTCTCTTAGGTATTTCAAAACATAGTCTATGTGTTTATAGTTAAGACTTAGAAATCTTTCTTTAAAATTTTCATTGGATATATGCCTCCCTCCTATTTTAATGTTTGTAAAGCTAGTTAAGGCTTTTACAAGTACATTTATCATTACATCTACTTGCTTCTTTTCTTCTATTCTTACTTTTTCAAAGGTTTCATAAGATATATTCTTTTTTATAGTTTCTTTTAATTCTTCCTCCTCCAAAGTTTTTTTTGATTTTTCTCCTAGCTTTTCTAAGGGGGATATGGGGGTGATATTATTAAAATCAGTATTATTAGTTTCAGTATTATTAATATTAGTATTATTAGAGTCCTCTTTTGAAACTTCTAGAGGTTTGTTTTCTAAACTTCCTGAAGTTTGTTTTTTAAACTTCTTGAGGTTTGCTTTTGAAACTTCTGTAGTTTTATTATTTTCTGTGTAAATAAAGTTCTTTACATAAAGTAAATTTGGCTTTCCAAGTCCTAACCTCTTTTTTTCTAATAATCCTATTTCTTCAATTTCTTTCATTACTTTGACCGACTTATTTCTCCCCCAGTTTAATACTTCCATAATTTCTTCTATGGTATAGATGATGTATACCTTGTTTTCTTCATCTAACCATTTATTCTTAATTGACAAGCTCATTCTATCGAGTAGAATTCCATAAAGAATTTTTGCTTCTACGGATAGTTTTTTAAAATTTAAGTCGGTAAACAAAGTTTTGGGAATCCTAAAAAATGAATATTGTTCTGCTTCATTGCCATAATAGTATTCAAATTTAACTATTTTTTTCATCATAACCCCCTTTCTTTTCATATAAAAAGAGATAGCTTTGATTTTGCTATCTCTTTTTCATCGTTTTAATCTATTTATTTTTATATTTAAATTGCTTTTATTCTTTCATTCACCTCTTCTATCACTTCTATAATAAAATATCCTAGCACTGGTAAACCATAAGGACTAAAAAGATATGCTAGTATAATTGCCTCTATAGCGAGTGCTTTTTCTCCATGATAAACAGATCCCAAAAATCCCATAATAGCGATAAATGAAATCAGTTTAAAAAATATTGTACTAAGTCCTAATACAAACGTTAAAAATAGAGTGATGATACTTAACACTATACTAATAGGAAACAATATGATTTTGAAAAAAACTCTAAATATTATCATATTCTCTTCAATCCTTATTACTTATGTTTTCTTTTCTTTTTTGTTAATTTAATAAAAAAGATGACAGACTTAATCCTAAATCGTCTTGTTTAAAAGTTTTGTGGAAGCCTTTAAACTTTGATTTTAATGGATTTATTGTATCTGTCATCATTATATCACTGTCCCCCGTTCCACTTTCTCCAATAATAATGTATTTTTTGCCTTTTTCAAATGTAAAATCCAAATTTTTCAAAACGTATTTGTCACTTGTTGGATATTTGAACGAAATATTGTTTAATTTCAAATTATTAAATTCGAATTCATCTTCTACCTCAACAGGTTTTTCTTCTGAGATGAAATTCATAATTTTGTTTTGGACTGGTTTTGATGATTTAAAGCTTGTCATTATATCTGTGAAATTTAATAACGGTCCTGTCACATAAGCCATAAGTTGACTTGATTCTATTACTTGACCAATGGTTATTCTGTCTTTAAATACTAGCCAAATTCCGACCAACATACAACCCAAATACATTGCCAATGAACTAGCAAATGATAAAACGTAAATAGTTTTGCTCAAAGTTTCCTTAGTATTTGATGCGTTACGATATTCAATGGATTTATCTTGGTTAATTTTTTGAAAAATAATTTCTTTTTTGAAAAACTTAATCAAATTGAAATTGTTCACGAATTCTTGCAAACTAGACGTATATTCATTTCTTATATTCATAAGTTCTTCTTGTCTTTTTTCGATTAATTTTTCGAAAATAAATGGCACTGCTAGTTGCACCACGGAAAATATTATTATTGTGATTGCCATTATTATGTCGATTTTGACAAGCAAGACTAAGGATATTACGAAATTGAGAATTTCATGATATGAAGACACCATATTTTTGAAATAATCCATCTTCAAATCTTCCAAATCATTCAAAAACATCGATATATAATATCCACTATTTTGTTTGGATATTTTGATTAGAGATTCGTCTGTTATACTGTTGAACAAATCATTTCTAACATTATATATACAATTATTCGTAAGTTCTACTGTGCTTTTTCGATATAGCAAATCGGAAATACTTGCAAAAATTATGTACAACACAGAAATTAGAATTAATCTGGGCAAAAGTTGTTCTTCTCCATTAGTTCCTGCATCTGTTATAATTCTTAAAAGCCACGCCAAGCCAATATCAAATCCAACGGCAATAGGCGCTGTAAGAAGAGTTAAATAGAATAATTTTTTGTTATGAGTAATGTATTTGAACATTTTAATCTCCCCCTTTAAGTTAAATATATCACTTATTTTATTATTATGCAATGTTTTTTTTGATTATACACCCGAAATATTATCTCTCACATTTTTTTAGAATTTATGATATAATTATTTTGAGGTGAATATTATGGAAAAACATATTAAAACTTTAACACCTAACACTTTGAAAGAATCAGCTTGCAAAGGTGGTTGTGGTGAATGCCAAACATCTTGCCAATCAGCTTGCAAAACTTCTTGCACAGTTGCTAACCAAGAATGTGAAAACGAAAATAGATAATCTTGTTTACATAATGATTGAAGACTTTTAAGTAAACAATCAGATATGCGATTATTAAATTAATGCCACTCTTTTGAGTGGTTTTCGTTTTTTATTGACTTAATTCATAATTTTCTATAAAATAGTACGGTAGCTGAAAGGAGAATTATATGATACATAAATACAAAATGAATGGCCACAACATTGTTTTAGATGTAAACGGTGGAAGTGTCCATGTTTTTGACGACATAAGTTACGATGTACTTGATTATTACAAAGATTTAAGTGCAGATGAAATAGTAGAAAAATTAGCTCAATATCCTGAAGAATCTGTCAGAGATTCTATCAAGGAAATTGCAGAATTGGAAAAAGCGAATATGCTTTTTTCATCGGATGATTATCTTCACATTGAAGATTTCAAAAAGAGAGAACCTGTGTTAAAGGCAATGTGTCTTCACGTTGTTCACGATTGTAACTTGAAGTGCGAATATTGTTTTGCTTCACAAGGTGATTTCGGTGGACACAAAGCTTATATGACTGAAGAAGTCGGCAAGAAAGCTTTGAAATATTTGGTTGACAATAGCGGTTCAAGAAAATTCTTGGAAGTGGATTTCTTCGGTGGAGAACCTCTGATGGATTTCGAACTTGTAAAGAAATTAGTAAAATATGGCAATGAAATAGCCGATGAAAAAGGTAAGAAATTCAGATTTACGATAACTACTAACGGCGTTTTGTTGGACGATGACAAGATTGATTTTATCAACGAAAATATGCACAACGTAGTTCTTAGTCTTGATGGTAGAAAATCTGTCAACGATAATATGAGAAAAACTTTGAACGATAAGGGCTCTTATGATTTAATCGTTCCTAAATTCCAAAAGCTTATTAAAGGAAGAAAAGGAAAATATTATTACGTAAGAGGAACTTTCACTAAGAAAAACTTGGATTTCTCAGAAGATGTAAAACATTTCAAAGATTTGGGATTTGAATTGTCAAGTATCGAACCTGTTGTAGACAGCGATTATGACGATTACGCTATTACTAAGGAAGATTTGGACACTGTTTTGAATGAATACGAAAAATTGGCAGTGGATTATGCAAAGGATCAAGTTAATGGTTCTAACTTTAAGTTCTTCCATTTTATGGTTGATTTGACTCAAGGTCCATGTGTAATAAAAAGAATGCAAGGTTGTGGAGCTGGATGCGAATACATTGCAGTAACTCCAGAAGGAGATATTTATCCTTGTCATCAATTTGTCGGCAACGAAAAATTCAAAATGGGAAATATTTTAGATGAAAATCTAACTTTACCAGAAGATTTGCGTGAAGAATTCTTGAATTGTCACGTATTTACAAAAGAAGATTGCAAAAATTGTTGGTGCAAATTCTACTGTTCTGGTGGTTGCCATGCAAATGCGTACAATTTTAATAACGATATTTACAAGCCATACGAATTGGGTTGCGCAATGCAAAAGAAACGTACTGAATGTGCAATTATGGTAGAAGTGGAGAAAATGTTGAATGCGTAATTTGTATGAAAATCTGAGAAAAAGAAAAGAAAAAGTAAGCTTTCACATGCCTGGTCATAAGGGCAAGATGCTGGAAGGCATGAGCGATTTTCTTGAAAATATTTTGAAGATTGATGTAACTGAATTATCTGATACAGATGATTTGTACCATGCAAATAATATTATAGCTGAGGGCAGGAATAATCTTGCCCTTTTTTCACATGCAAAAAAATCAATGTATCTTGTCAATGGTTCAACCTCTGGAATAGTCGCAAGTATAATGAGCGTATTAGATGAAAACGACAAAATTTTGGTAGAGAAAAATTGCCACAAATCCGTAATCAACGGCGTACGACTTGCTCGCGGAGAATCTGTGGAGATTGACTGTGATGGAGTGTGTGAACAAGAAGTTTTGATAGAAAATTTGAAAAAAGATTCATCTATCAAAGCAGTTCTTATAACACGCCCCAATTATTATGGGATTTATCAGCCTATCGAAAAACTTGTAACTTACTGTCACGAAAATAATATCAAGATTATTGTTGACGAAGCACACGGAACGCATTTTGCATTGGAATGTTTTGACAAAAATGCAATGCAACTAGGTTGTGATATTTCTATTAATTCGTATCACAAAACGATGCCTGCATTCACACAAACTGCTGCGATTAATTTCAACTCGGAAGATAGATTGATAGATAAAACTATGAGTAATCTACAAATGATTATGACATCTTCCCCATCATATATTTTCATGACATCTGTGGAATATGCCGTCAATTATTGTACTAAAAATGAGAGCAAATACGCTGAATTAAAAGAAATAATAGATTGGTTTTATAGTGAGATTGAAGGCTTAGATTTCATAAGAAAAACTCCTATTCAAAAAAATTGCAAGAGAGATTTTACAAGAATTGTCCTTGAATGCGACAATCCAAGTGATGTGAATGAGCATTTGATAAAAAACGGAATTTATATTGAAATGATAGACTACAAAAATCTCGTATTGATTTCAACGATTGCCGATGATAAAAAAGATTTTGAAATTTTGCTGGAAGCTCTTCGTTCATATGAAAAATCAGACTCTACGAAAATTTATAAAACATACGATTATTTACTGAACAAAAAGATTACCAATGATATCGTGATTTATCCACCGGGAAAGATTTTCGCTAAGAAAAATTCCACAATTAATCAAGAACAAATCGATGAGCTGAATGATTTATCATCAAAGGGCGTAAATATTTTATTAAAATAGCTTGACTTTTTTATTGTAACGGTGTATTATTGTTATAGAACAGATGAGAAAGGAGATAATATGCAATTTGATGATAATAAGCCTATCTACATTCAAATCGTAGATTATTTTAAATACAAAATAATTAGGCAAGAATTAAAGTCTTCTGATAAAATTCCTTCTGTCAGAGAAACTGCGAAAGAATTAAATGTAAATCCTAACACAGTTCAACGTGCTTATGCAGAGTTGGAAAGCTGTGGAATTACTATGAGTAAACGAGGACTTGGTTCATTTGTCGATGTCGACGAAGATAAATTAAAAGCTTTGAAAAATGATATGGCAGAACAATTGATAGATGATTTCTTAAACGAAATGTATCAAATGAATATGCCAAAAGAAAAACTAATGGAACTTATAGATGAAAGGTGGAAAAAATGAGCGTACTCGAAATAAAAAATTTGTCGAAAAAATACGGCAACAAACAAGCACTTAAAGATGTATCATTTACAGCCGAAAAAGGAGAAGTCATCGGACTTCTAGGTCCAAATGGTTCTGGCAAGACAACTTTAATCAAAATTTTAGCTGGAATAATAAAAAAATACGAAGGCGAAGTTAAAATCGATTCACAAAATGTTAATTACAAGACAAAAGAATTCGTAAGTTATTTGCCGGATCGTTTTTTCCTAGATCCTAACCTTACAATCGCTCAAACACAAGCATTGTTCGAAGATTTTTATTCCGATTTTGACGGAGAAAAATTCACAAGTTTTATTGAACAAATGAGTTTGGACAAGAAAATGAAAGTCAGCAATCTATCAAAAGGTATGACCGAAAAATTGAACTTGGCACTTGTGTTATCACGTCACGCTAAGCTTTTCATAATTGATGAGCCAATCGCAGGAGTTGACCCTGTAGCTCGTGAACAAATTTTGGATGCAATCATTGATAACATCGACCCTGATTCTACTCTCGTCATTACTACTCACTTGGTTAGAGATATCGAAAGAATTTTCGACAGAGTAATCATGCTCAACAAAGGTTCTGTGGAATTAAATGATAGCGTAGAAAATTTGAGATCAACTTACAACAAAGGCATTGAAGATGTGTACAAACAAATTTTTGGAGGTCACCATGCTTAAACTTTTAAAACACGATTTAAAAAACAACTTGAAATTATGCTTGATATCATTATTTGTCGGATTGTTGGGAAACAGCTTGTTATATGCATTATTTAAAAATTCAATAATCGCAAATACTCAAACGATGGGATTTATCGAAATGCTTTTCTTGATTTTATGTATCCTTGCAGTTTTTGGAAGTTTCTTGGCATTGACTGTACAAATAGTTATGGTGTTCAGACGCGATTACTATTCCGACAGAGGCTATTTGATGTTCACACTTCCTGTTAAAAGCAACGACATTTTAATGAGTAAACTATTATTCGCTCTTATTTGGACAGTAATATTTGCAATAGCATTTTCTTTAATAAACTTCTTGGGAATGTATTTTGTTGGTGAATCGAAATTCTTAGAAATGATTAAATTGGCATTTAATAATCCGTACTTTACGATTTCTCCATTTACATTCATCATTTTGACTGTAAACTTTATTATAAGTACATTTATAGGATATATTGTAATGTATTTCTCAATAGTTGCTACAAAATCATTGTTTCCATCAAACAAAACTGGTTACTCATGGATTATAATTATGATTGTGATTAACGTGGTTATATCCCTAATCGACCAAGAAATATTCGCAAGATTCCCTTATCTAATCTCATATGTAGGTGAAGGAATCGTAGATGCTAGCGAATTAATAACGCTAAAAAATTCAGATACAATTACAATGAACACATTCACAAAAATAATGGGAATACCAATTACAAGCACTATTATTTGGATATTGACAGGTCTTGGCTTATACCAAGCGTCAATAAAAATGATGGACAACTCAATAGATATTTAAACGACAAAAAGCCTCATAGTGAGGCTTTTTTTAGATTACAAATTGATATATAAGTCCTATCGTTGCACACACGCCGATTATCTTAATAATAGAAACTTTTTTATAATACATTACAAATCCTACAAAAAATGAAATTACGGCGACAATGTTTATGTTTGTCGTATTAAATGTGCCATTAAACACTGCCGATTCGAACAAATCGATAAATGCAATGAATATCAGTGCTGCAACTGCAGGTTTGATCCCTTTTAGTATATAATCCAAAAACTTTAATTCTTTTCCCGAAAAAATTAGCTTAGATAACGGAAGTAGAATAATTAACGCCGGAAACACCAATCCAGTAGTTGCTACAACAGCTCCCAGCACGGAATATATTTTCATTCCAACAAATGTCGCAGAATTTATCGCTATTGGTCCTGGCGTCATTTGCGAAATCGTAAGTACGTCTGTCAATTCTCTAAGACTGATCCATTGATTTTCATTTACTACAAAATTTGTGATAAGTGGAAGTGTTGCATATCCTCCACCAAAAGCAAATAATCCAACTTTAAAAAACACCCAGAATAATTTAATCAAAATCATATTTGCCACCTACAATCTTTGAATACATTACCCCGATACAAGCGCAAGCAAGTAAAATTATCGCAACATTTATGTTAAATACAAATCCCATTACAAATGCTAAGATCATTATTCCAATTCCAAGTGCTCTGTCTTTTTTCAAATTTGATTTTGCCAAATCCACAACAGTTAAAAGTAATATCGCACTGATTGCTCCACTCATACTAATAAGCATCATGTTGATAAATGGATTGTCGTGAATTTTGTTGTAAATTAAACTTACAATCGAAATAATAACCAAACATGGAAGAGTCGCTGCAAGTACACTTGCAATTGCCCCTTTTGTTTTATTAATCCTGTATCCTAATAAAATCGACGTGTTAATAGCCATCGCTCCTGGACAACTTTGTGCCAAGGCGATTATTTTCATCATTTCGTCGTCGTCAATTATTTTTTTGTTCTTAACAAACTCATCTCTAATTATAGGAACTATTGTATATCCTCCACCAAACGTCACGGCATTAATTTTCAAAAGAGTTTTAAATAAATCAATGTTTTTCAAATTTATCACCTAGGTAATATTATCCTATACAATAAAAATTTTTTCAAATCAAAAAGCCGAATCTAAATTAATAGATTCAGCTTGAATTCTGATTTTTAAATTAGTTTGCTTTGTCGATTGATCCAAAAATTTCCATTTTTTCTTTAACTTTTGCTTTGATTGCTTCGTAGCCTGGTTTCAAAACTTTTCTTGGGTCAAATCCTTTCTTTTCTTTGTCTTTATTTTCTTCGAAATATTTTCTAGTTTCTTCTGTAAATACGATTTGACATTCAGTGTTTACATTTATTTTGGATACTCCAAGGCTGATTGCTTCTTTTATCATATCAGTTGGAATTCCTGTTCCACCATGAAGAACTAGGGGCATTTCTCCGATTTCTCCTTTGATTTCTCCAAGAGCATTGAAGTCTAATCCCTTCCAGTTTTCAGGATAAACACCATGGATATTACCAATTCCTGCTGCCAAGAAATCTATTCCTAATTCAGAAATTCTCTTGCATTCGTTTTTGTCGGCGATTTCTCCTTGACCGATTACTCCGTCTTCTTCGCCACCGATAGCTCCAACTTCTGCTTCAACGCTGATTCCTTTTGAGTGAGCAAGTTCAACTATTTCTTTTGTTTTTTCTATATTTTCATCAATTGGATATTTAGAACCATCAAACATTACTGACGTAAATCCTGCTTCGATACATTTTTTTGCTCCTTCGAATGATCCGTGGTCTAAGTGGATTGCTACAGGAACTGTTATGTTTAATTCTTCAATCATTCCTTTAACCATTCCTACAACTGTTTTGTATCCGCCCATATATTTTCCAGCGCCTTCGCTAACTCCCAAAATAACTGGTGAGTTGTTTTCTTGTGCTGTTTCCAAAATAGCTTTAGTCCATTCCAAGTTGTTGATGTTGAAATGACCTACTGCGTATTTTCCTTTTAATGCATCTTTTAACATTTTGTCTGCTGCTACTAACATAATTTCCTCCTTGAAAATTTGAAAATTTGTAAATTACAATATTATTATAACATTATTCTGCTTTTTGTTTCCACAATCCATAAATGATTGCTGAAACCAATGATCCCACTGCTACAGATAATACGAAGAACAACGCCTTGTCTACAGATTCCATAGCTGGTAAAATGAATATTCCTCCGTGTGGTGCTGGAGATTTTACTTCAAATGCTTGTGTAAGTCCACCTGCAATTGCACTACCTATTACAGATGACACAATTACTCTCAATGGATCTTTTGCTGCAAAAGGAATCGCTCCTTCTGTGATAAATGATGCACCCAAAATATAGTTAGTGACTGCTGATTTCTTTTCTTTTTCGTCAAATTTATTTTTAAATAAACTAGATGCTATAGCTATTGCAAGTGGCGCAACCATTCCTCCAGCCATTGTAGCTGCCATAAAAGCACCATTACCAGTATCTGTGAATACTCCTATTGAGAAAGTGTAACTTGCTTTGTTAACAGGACCACCCATGTCCACACTCATCATCGCTCCGAGCAAAGCTCCAAGTAAAATTGAGTTTGTAGTTCCCATATTTGCCAAAAATCCATTGATTGCTTTGTTAATTGTAGTAAACACTGGAGATATTACGAAAATCATACCCAAAGATGTTAATAGCAACCCAAATACCGGGAAGATTAACATTGGTTTAGTACCTTCAAGTGATTTTGGAAGATTTCTAGTAATTTTCTTCAAAAATAAAATAACATAACCTGCTAAGAAACCACCTAACAGTCCTCCCAAAAATCCTGCGCCTTGTCCTGCAATGAAACCTGCAACCATACCAGGCATTAACGCCGGTCTATCTCCAATACTCATAGCAATGTATCCTGCCAAAATTGGAATCAAAAATCCAAACGCAGCTTTTCCACCTACGGAGAATAAATTGTAAATTGGTGAAGTATCAGAGAAAAATCTTTCAACCAAGAATGACAACGCCAATAAAATTCCACCACCAACTACAAATGGTAACATATGACTAACGCCATTCATAATATCTTGGTATAATTTTGATTTCCAATTTGTCGTTTCTTCTTCAACTTCTTTTGACTCCGATTCATCTGCATGATAAATCTTCGCTTTGCCCTCTACTATTTTTTCAATCAAATCTTTTGGATTTCTAATCGCATCGGAAACAGGACATTCAATTACATTCTTGCCATTAAAACGTGCAGTTTCTACTTTTCTATCCGCAGCTATAATAATTCCCGTAGATTTTTCGATATCATCAGCTGTTAATTTGTTCTTAACACCATCAGATCCGTTTGTTTCTACCTTGATGTCAACTCCCATTTTAGATGCTTGTTCCTTCAAAGCTTCTTCTGCCATATAAGTGTGTGCAATTCCCGTTGGACATGCAGTTACAGCTAAGACGAATGGCTTTTCTGTATAAATCGAACTAGTTTCTACTGGTGCTACTTTCGGCTCGGATTCTTCTGCGTAATCATCAATGGTTTTGTAAACTTCTTCTGGAGATTCTGCTGCTTTTAATCTATCGATAAATCCTTCTTTTAATAAAAGCTTGGACAGTTTCGCCAAAGTTTCAATGTGCATTTGGTTTTGTCCTTCAGTTGCTGCAATCATGAAAAATATATAAGTATCTTCTCCATCTAACGCTTCATAATTCACGCCAGTTGTACTTCTAGCAAATACAATCGCAGGTTTATTCACTGCAGATGTTTTCGCATGAGGCATAGCAACTCCTTCTCCAAGACCTGTCGAAGATTCCAACTCTCTTTTCATAATTTCAGATCTAAATTTTAGTACATCATTAATAACATTGTTTTCGTACAATTTTTCAATCATCTCATCTATAACATCTTTTTTTGTTGTAGATTTAAGATTCATAATCATTAGATCTTTTGAAAGCAAATCTTTAATTTCCATTATTTTCCCCCATATTTATTATTTTTAATTTGCCAAATATTTCATTTATTTGATCCTTTTCTCCCATATCATATGAGAAAACAGTCGCAGTCGCACTAGCCACAGCCATTTTGAACATATCTTCTTCACTCATTTCATTCATATAAGCGTAGATAAATCCTGCAACCATACTATCTCCAGCGCCAACACTGTTGATAACTTCTCCTTTTACAATTGGAATGTAAAATGAATTATTTGCACTCACAAAAATCGCACCATCACTTCCCAAAGAACATATCACATGCTCTGCTTTTGGAATCATGGTCGATTTTATATACGAAATTATTTCTTCTTTTGAATTAAACTTGTCTCCGTAAATTTCTTCTAATTCTGCTTGGTTGGGTTTTAGCAGCAAAGGATTATAATCCAAGCTTTTCAATAACACATCACCAGTTGTATCCAATGTGAATCTAGTATTCGGAGATAATTTTTTTATCATCTCAACATAAATATCCTTGTCCATATTCGCTGCCACAGATCCAGAAAAAGATACTATTCCACCATCAATTCTAGAAAGTTTTTCGTAGAAGTCTTCTAATTCTTCTTGAGAAATATCTGGCCCTGGTGCGTTAACTTCTGTTTCAGAATCCATTTTTAATTTTACATTAATTCTGTTGTTTCCATTAATTTTTGTAAAATCGTGGAGAATTTCCATCTCATCTAATAATTTTTCGATGTAATCCCCTGTAAATCCTCCCAAAAATCCAATATTTTGGGTTCCTACATCCAAATTATGTAGCAATTTGCTAACCATAATTCCTTTTCCACCAGCGTAAAGTTCAGTAACTTTCGCTCTATTAGTTTCTCCATTTCGAAAATCATCCAATCGCATTATATAATCAATCGAAGGATTTAATGTCACTGTATATATCATATAATCACCATACTATATATACCCATTTGACACATTAATAAAAAGATAAGACAATATATTTGGTGATAAAATGAAATACGTAAAAAATGTTACAAAAATTGGGAAATTAGACGAATTTACTCATGTAATTTTGGTTAGCAAATCTCCAAGAAGAAACGAGTTATTGAAAAATATTTGTGAATTTGAAAGCACATCTACAGATATTGATGAGAGAAAAATAGAAAAACTAGCTTATGAAAAATACAAAGACCGTGAAACTATAGAAAAACTTGCACTTGTTTGCTGTGAAATATCCAAAGCAAAAATTCTTCCATTAAAATTAAAAGAAGACACGCTCTACATTTCTTCTGACACAATCGTAATTAATGACGGTAAAATTTTGAACAAGCCACAAGATTATGACGAGGCATTGGATATGCTAACATCCTATCTCGGAAAAGTTCACAAAGTTGTGACATCTGTTTGTTTGAAATCAAAAAATTACGAAGAAATATTCTACACTTACAGTAACGTAAAATTTTCAGAAAAAACAGATAAAAATATCCATTTAATCAAAAAATACATCGACGAAGGCACCGTTTACGACAAAGCTGGTGCTTACGGAATTCAAGATTTAAATCCAGTTCTTATAGAATACATCGAAGGTGATTTGAACACTATAATTGGCCTTCCTGTCAGTGAAATTAATAAAAGAATTAGCGATAAATAAAGGAGAAAAATATGCAAAATGTTTTAATTAGCGCTTGTTTATTGGGAGTTGATTGCAAATATAATGGTTCCAATAACAAATTAGACGATGAAATTATTCATTCACTCAAAGACAAATACAATTTAATTCCAGTGTGCCCAGAAATTATGGGAGGATTACCAACGCCAAGAAATCCTGTTGAGATTAAGGATGGAAAAGTTTTTGATTATGATGGAGAAGAATTCACAGAAGAATTTGAAAAAGGAAGCGACGAAGTGGTGAAATTAGCGAAATTATACAACCCTACAATCGCCATTTTAAAAGAAAATTCTCCATCTTGTGGATCCAATTATATTTACGATGGAACTTTCAATAACAAAAAAATTAAGGGAATGGGAATTACTGCACGAAAACTTTCAGAAGAATATGTGAGATTATTCAACGAAGAAAATGTTAAAATATTACTGTAAAATATAAAAATATTACTATTTGTTTGATTTTTTTAATTTGATAACCATTTTTAGTTGACAAATTGAAAAACCGTAGTATAATGATAATAGATATCAATTTATATCAAACAAACCCCTTGTAAGATAAAATTGTACTTAAGAATCACGGCTCCCCCTAAAGCCGTGATTTTTTTTCATGAAAAAAGCTACGCAAAATTTTTGCGTAGCTTTATGCTATATTAGTCCAAGTGCAAATTGCATTGCTATTGAAACTATAGCGATTCCTATCCAGCAACAAAATCCAAGTAGGATTGGTTTGCCACCTGTTTTTATTAATTTTACAATATCTGTTTTAAATCCAATTGCAGCCATTGCCATTACAATGAAAAATTTAGACAATTCTTTTAATGGATTAAAAACTTTCGCATCTACTCCCATTTTCAAAGCAACTGTAGTTATAATACTTGCAAGAACGAAATACAAAATAAACATAGGAAATATTTTTTTAAGTTCAACTTTTTCTGATTGTTCTTGTTTTTTAGTTCTCAAATACGACAATACCAATGTGATTGGAATAATCGCTAATGTTCTAGTTAATTTTACAGTAACAGCTTTGTCCAATGTTTGTGTTCCCAAATTGTACAATCCATCCCAAGTTGCGGCTGCCGCTGTTACTGATGATGTATCATTTACAGCAGTTCCTGCAAATATTCCGAACGCTTCTCCAGAATGAGTGGAAAATCCAATCACGCTTCCCAACAACGGGAAAATCAAAGCCGCAATTACATTGAAGAAAAATATTACAGAAATTGCCTGTGCAACATCTTCATCATCAGCTTCTATTACTGGAGCAATTGCTGCAATTGCAGATCCACCGCAAATTGATGATCCAACTCCCACTAATATCGCAATGTTTTTAGCAATATTCATTTTCTTTGAAAGTACATAAGAAATAATTAAAGATGTGGAAATAGTTAGTATAATTATTGGCAATGATTGTTTTCCAGTTTCCATTACAACCGCCAAATTCATTCCAAATCCAAGTAAAATTACAGCATATTGCAATATTTTTTTCGATGCAAATTTCATTCCGACTTCAAATTGTGATTTGTCTTTAATAATATATCCCATTACAATTCCAGCCAAAATCGCTAGAACTGCACCACCAATTACAGGGAATTTCTTCCCTAAGAAGTGACAAGGAATAGCTATTAAAAGACACAGTAATAATCCTTTATAATTTTTATTTAACCAATTCATAATTCCTCCAAAAATTTAATTACTAATATATTTTAACTCAAAAAATATTAATGTAAAGTTTCACAAAAAAACACCACGATAAATTATTTACCGTGATGTTTGAATTATTCTTGAACTAACAAATAGTCACTGTCGATATTTTTCACATGCAACACTTCGTCAAATTTTTCTTTGATAAATGGATGAACGTTCTTAGCACAATAAATTGAGCCGTTGAATCTCAAAATAAAATCTTCCAACAAAATATTGCCAGTATTTTCGTCCAAATTCTCAAACAAATTAACTACCATGTTGAATTCAGAATCTTGATTGATTATTCTCTTGTATCTGATCAAATTCTTGTCCCTGTCACTGTATTCAGAATATCTTTGTTTTGAAGTCAATTCTTCATCGAATATTTTTAGCAACGGCGGAATTTTCTTATCAGCAAAAGAATTAAACAATGTGACATTGTTTCTGAAATCAGTGTCGAAGATGTAACTTTCATCGTAAGTTACAAGCATATTAGAAGACAAATCAAACTCCTCTAAAGGTTCGTTGTTTACCAAAATCATTCCGCTTTGTGGAGACAACGTCTGAATAAATGATTTTGCTAGTAAGTTTACAACTTCATCATTATCGCAAATAATTAAGTATTTTTTGTCAGTATAAAATGTGTAGTTGATTTTAACTTTAACATTTGAAGAATACAATTTTACATCTCTGAACTCAATGTCTTTTATATGGTCTACAATTTTATCTGATTTTTTTTGATTTCCAAAAACTTCTTCCATTTCAAAAACTTTTTCTTCAGATTGCACAATCATGGATCTTTCTTTTACAATTTTTTTAATCATGTGATACAACAACATAATTGAACTTATAAGAATTATAACTTCACCAGTGTTGATGTTTGGTGATTTAATAATGTAAATTAAACTAATTATAAAATACACTCCGATAAATAATAATTTTAGGTTGTATTTTGTGAGTTCTTCCTTGTCAAGTTCAATAACTTTTTCTGATATGTCTTCAATTAATTTACTGTGAACAACTTCAAGTGCTTTGTTAGCCTTTGAGTTGATTACTTTCTTGGAGTTGAGCATATCATCAAGAAAATACACGTATCTTTTTCTCAAATTCGATGTATTTGTTTTCTTTTCTAAAATTGATTTGTCGATTCTCACATTAATTAAACTGAAAATCAACACTCCCACAGTTATAATTGACACTGGAATGAAAGACACGCTGTATCCTACTGTAACAAAAACTACAGCCAATAAAATTGCGTCAGATATCAACTCCAATGTCGGAATAACGTAATATTCCTTTAAGTAAAGCGATGTAGATGTTATGTCGTTCGAAAAAGTTTTTTCTTTTTGTTGTATTTCGTAAAAGTTTTGTGAGATTACGTTGTGAAACAAATCTTGTTTAAATCCTTCTACAAACAAAAGTCCCATGTTGTAAATCGTTCTGTCCTTGAGATAATTTATTCCTGCGAACAAAATCAACGACGCACTAATTACAATCAGTGTGAATGTCTTGTTCTGAACTTCAAATAATCTTTTAGTAAATACAATCGCCACCGCTAAAAAACACGACAACAAAATTGTCAGTAAAATTTGCATTAGCAAATTGATTTTCTCTCTAAAAATGTACTTATTCATATATTCCCTCATATAATACAAAATAGAGCTTGCGCCCTATTTTGCATTACTCATTTTATTTTTCTTCTAATGATTTAAATACATTACCAGCATTGTAGGAACTTCTTACGAATGGACCGCTTTCTACGTGTTTGATTCCTATTGATTCTCCGTATTTTTTGTATTCTTCGAATTCTTCCGGAGTAACATATCTGTCCAACTCTGCATGTTCTAATGTTGGCATCAAATATTGTCCAATTGTAACTATATCCACCTTCAATTCGTTTAACTTGTCTAACATTTGATGAACTTCTTCATTTGTTTCTCCAAGTCCAACCATAAATCCAGATTTAGTTACAAGTCCTTTTTCTTTTGCATATCTTAAAACTTCAAAAGAATTGTCCAAGTTACCTTGAGGTCTCATTTCTTTGAAGATAGAACGAACTGTTTCAACGTTGTGATTTAATACATCTGGTCTTTCATCAAAAACAATATCCAATAATTCATGCTTTGCGTGCATATCAGGAATCAAAACTTCTACTAATGTTCCTTCATTGTATTTTCTAATTTCCTTGATAACATTTTTGAATTGAGTTGCACCTTCGTCTTTTAAGTCATCTCTGTCAACTGAAGTAATAACAGCGTATTTCAACCCTAATTTTTGCACAACTTTTGCAACATTTTCAGGTTCCTTTTCATCAACAGCTCTTCCTCTTCCAGTAGTTACGTTGCAATATCTACAGTTTCTAGTACAAATATCTCCTAAAATCATAAATGTAGCTGTACGTGATTCGTAGCATTTCATTCTGTTAGGACAATTTGCTTCCTTACAAACTGTGTTCAATTCAAAACCATCTACTAAACTTTCTACTTCGTGAAGGTTTTGGCTACCTTCTATCTTTACTCTCATCCATTTTGGTTTTCTAATCAAATATATCACCTAAAAACACTTTCTCATCCATTCCAACAATGTATTCACCGATATTTACATCGTGTAAAACATTGTGGAAACCATCTATTGTCATAGCCTTCCCAACAAACATATCGCAAAATTCTGAAATATCTTTGTTCGAAAAGAAATCTCCTTCTATTTTGAAACTATCAATCAAATTATCCTTGATATTATAGCTGTATTCCACAACTCCAAACTTATGCTTTCTTTGATAATTTGCGGTAGTTTCTCCTTTTGAGTAAATAAATTCTTCATTTTTAAATAAATCGATGTATTTATTCACTTCTTCTTTTTCAGAATCGTTAAGCACGTATTCTTCTAAGTTATTATCTTCAATGATTCCGTTTTTAATTTTATTGAAAAACTCATCGTATTCCATATCAATCATATCATTAATAGTTGTAATTCTGGATTCTACAGATTTAATTGCTTTTCCTTCGAATTTTATTTTTTGAGGAGTAAGTGAATGCATCATCTTTTCGACACCAATATCGAAAAGAATTGTACCATGATGAACAACCATGCTGTTTTTCATATATTGTGCATTGCCACTTATTTTCTTTCCATCAATCAAAATATCATTTCTACCGCTGAATTCTGGATTAAGTCCCATTTTTTTCATTTGATTGATTATCATATTAGCGAAATGTTTGAAGTCATTTGCGTAGTTTTGACTTTCAATGAAAGTGTATTGCATATTTTTTTCATCAGTATATATGCAGCCACCGCCAGATAACCTACGAACTAGATTAATTCCATTTTCTTCAGTGTATTTCAAGTTAACTTCTCTGTAAATATTTTGATTCTTACCTAGTAAGATTGAATCCTTATTTCTCCACAAAATAAACACTGGAATGTTATGCTTTGCGAAAAAATATTCCACTGCAAAATTATAATATGGATCTACGCTGTCATTATTAAAATAATATTTCATTTATCTCCTTTAAATATCGTATAAATTTAAACCTGTTTCAGAATCTTTGAATCTATCAACTTTTTCGTCTATTTTATTAATTATGATTTCACAAGTTGCTGATATGATAGCCTCGTTCAAATGTCCGCCGTGAACATTCAAATTCTCATCTGCAAATGTAATATGCATGTGCAAATAAGGTTTGTCATTCATAGTAGAGATATTTCCAAGGATGCTCGTGATTTCCATTTCACCTGTGAAATTTTTCTTAGTGTATTCTTGTTTTTCGACACTATATAATCCCACAGTTATATTATCACTGGCACCAATACCAGAAATAGAACCATTTTTTAGTTGAAGTTTTTCAACTAATTCGAATAATTTTTCTACAACGTCTTCGCCCTTTTCAATTCGGACTAAAACATTATCATAATATTCTCTATATTTCAAATCATTAACCTCCTGTAAAGTTCATACAATCTAATTATACATTTAATTTCTTTTTGTTTCAATTTTAAAATCTTGCGATTGATTTCATTTTTCCGAAAACAAAATTTTATACTATAATAGAAGTAAGAATTAAAAGGTGGAAAAAATGAAAACAAAACAAGATACAAAAACAATTGTAAAATTCAGAGCAAATGGAGATATGGGAAATTTTTACGGACTTCTCCACGGAGGAGAATTGTTCAAAATGATGGACACAATCGCAGGTGTGTGCACGAGAAGATTTTGTTCTAATAAAACATTGACAAAAGCTGTAAATAATTTGACATTTAATGCTCCAACAAAATTAGGTGAAATCATAAAAATCACAGCAATCATAGATTACGTTGGCAAAACAAGCATGGAATGTTTCGTTCGTGCAAAAGTCGAGGGAACAGATATCATAAAAGCTTCGGGATATTTCACAATGGTAAGTGTGAATGAATACGGCGAATCGGATATTGTAAATGAAACAATAGAATATGTAACAGATGAGGATAAAATGTATCGCGATTTGGCGATTGAAAGAAGGAAAATTTACAAGGAAGTAAATTTGCTTCAACAAAATTATAAGCTATGAAAAAAGAAATCAAACTTTCTGTCAGAGATTTGGTTGAATACACTGAACGAAGTGGCGACATTGACGATAGATTCAGAAATGTGTTCGACAGGGCAAAAGAAGGACAGAAAATCCACAAAATGATTCAAAAAGAATACGATATTGGATTTCTGCCAGAAGTTACTCTCAAAAACACTACCCTCTATAAATCGGTAAATTACATCGTGGAAGGTAGAGCTGACGGAATAGGAATTAAAAATGGTAAAACTTTAATAGATGAAATAAAATCGACTACGCGTGATTTGGAAGAATTGGAATACAATTCCAACAAATATCACTGGGCACAAGTAAAATGCTACGGGTATTTTTACGCATTGGACAACGACTTGGAAGATATTGATTTGCAACTAACTTATTATCAAACTGATACCAAGAAAATAAAATTTATCAGGCAAAATTTTACTTTTGAAGAATTAAAAGAATTTTATTTTTCATTGTTAGAAAAATACTCCGTTTTCACAGAATTAATCACACAACACATAAAGAATCGTGACGAATCCATTCAGAATTTGTCATTTCCATATCCTGCATTTAGAGCTGGTCAGAAGTATTTGAGCCAAAACGTGTATTCTGCAACCAAACAGGGTGTAGATTTGATGGTGGAAGCTGCAACAGGAATCGGCAAGACCATCTCCACGCTTTTTCCTTCAATTAAAGCTATGGGAGAAGATTTGACGGACAAGATTTTTTATTTGACTGCAAAATCTACGCTTAAAAAAGCTTGTAACGACCAGTTGTATTTAATGAAACAAAAAGGTTTGATAATAAAATCAGTCGAGATAATCGCAAAAAACAAAGTCTGCATCAATAATGAAGTCAAATGCAATCCAAATGATTGTGAATTTGCAAAAGGTCACTACGACAGGGTAAACAAATGCATTCTCGATATGCTTGAAAACGAAGATATTATAGTGGAAGAAATCATCAAAAAATATGCATTCAAATACAAAGTTTGTCCATTGGAGTTGGAGCTGGATTTGTCGAATTTCTGTGACATTGTGATTTGTGATTACAATTACGTTTTTGATCCGGTAGTTTATCTAAAAAGATTTTTCGAAGTTCCTTATTTGAGAATGTCGCTATTGGTTGATGAGGCTCATAACTTGGTGAGTCGAGGACGTGATATGTATTCGTATTCATTGAGTTTCAACCAACTTATGGACTGTTGTGATGAACTTTTAGATGATAAAAAAGAACTCAAAATCAAACGCAACTTGAAGAAACTCGCAAAACAAATCAAAGATGAAGCATTCGGAAAACCAGTAAACACTTACAAGGATTTGTCAGTAGATTTGATTGATTATTGTGTGCGTTGCAAAGAATCCATGACGAAATTCTTGGTCGAAGAAAAGGACAAGCCATACTACGACAAAGTATTGGATGTGTATTTTGAAATCAATAAATTTTTGAAAATTTCTGATTTTTACGACGATTCTTTCGTTACTTTAATAAAAACAGAAAACGATGATGTTATTTACAACATCATGTGCTTGAACACTCACAATATTTTTAAAAATCTTTTGAAAAAGTGTAAATCAAACGTATTTTTCTCAGCTACTTTGTCTCCTATGACCTACTTCGCAGATGTATTGGGCTTGGAAAAATTCTACAACATAAGATTGGAATCTCCTTTCCCAAAAGAGAATTTGAAAGTAAATCACATCAACATTTCAACTAGATTTAAAGACCGTGAAGATACGAAATACAAAATCGCAGAAATTCTTCGAAAAATTAACGAAAAGCCTGGAAACAAACTCATATTCTTTCCTTCTTATTCGTACTTGGAATCTGTGTATGAGATTTGTGGCTTCGATATTTTAACACAAGAACGAACGCTAACTGATATGGAAAGGTTGGAATTTTTGTCCCAATTTACAACTAGTTCAAACATAATGGCGTTTTGTGTTTTAGGTGGAGTGTTCAGCGAAGGCGTGGATTTGAGTGGCGACAGATTGAATACTGTTGGTATAATTTCTGTAGGTCTTCCTGGAATTAGCATAGAAAATGATTTGATCAAAAAATATTTCGACGAAAATGGAAAAAACGGATTCGATTACGCTTATGTGTATCCAGGAATGAACAAGGTACACCAAGCTGGTGGAAGATTGATTAGAACAGACACCGATACTGGAGAATTATTTTTGATTGACGATAGGTTTGACTCCTATCCTTACAAATCACTTCTTCCGAATAGCTGGAAATAATTTTTCTGAGAAAATTACAACACAATATGGTAAAATTAACTTAATCCCAATGGGAAATTTAAAAATGAAGGTGAAATTATGTCAGAACAAATAGAATTTAGATTTGATACACAATTATTAATAGCAGGAGAAAACTTATCAAGCGATACAATTAGTGAATATATTACAGAACATTTCAAGGGCGATTGCCTTTTGGTTGTAGGTGGCGATGATTTGATTAAAATTCATTTCCATACTAATGAACCTTGGCAAGTATTGGAATACGGACAATCAATCGGAGATATTCACGATATCGTCGTAGAAAATATGCAAAGACAAGCAGACGGTCTACAAGGATAATGAAAAAAATTTTAGAGGCAAAAGTAGAATACAATGTATTTCCCAACAAGGGAATTTGCAAAATAGACGATAATTTGTATTCTATAAAGAACACAATTCAAGGACAGACAATCTCTTTTCAACGAAAAAGAAAGAAAAAGGGATTTATTGAGGGAAAACTAGTTGAAAAACTAGAAAACTCCCCTCTTGAAACTATTGAAGGTTGTCCTGTAAATGAAAGATGTGGCGGTTGTATTTATCAAAAACTAGAGTACGATGTGGAATGCGATTTGAAGAAAAAAACACTCACAGAATTGTACAAAGATATTTACGATGAGGATATTACTTTTCATCCATCTCCTATTTTACAAGGCTACAGAAACAAAATGGAATACACTTTTGGAGATAGTGTCAAAGGTGGTCCACTTGTTTTGGGACTTCACACTAAAAACAAATTCTACGAAATAACAGACACCGTAGATTGCAATATCATTGATGAAGGCTTCAACAAAATCAGACAAGCTGTTCAAGAATATTTTCGTGACAAAAATTACGAATTTTTCAAAAAAATAAAACATACTGGACTTTTGAGACACTTCATAATCAGAAAAAGTTTCAGTGATGATGAGTACATGATTAATTTGGTAACGACAAGTGATGAGTTTGATGTGAATGATTTCGTTGAATTTGCAAAGCAAATCGACAACAGAATTGTGTCTATTTATCACACAATTAACGATAATATTTCAGATGCGGTAATTGTCGACAAATTAGAATTGTTGTACGGCAAAGAATATTTGACAGAAAAAATAAACGGCTTGGAATTTAGAATATCTCCATTTTCCTTTTTCCAACCAAATCCCGCACAAGCAGAACAAATTTACAACAGAGCCTTGGAATTAGCTGGAGATTTGTCAGGAAAAAACGTCTACGATTTGTATTGTGGAACAGGAACCATCGCACAAATTTTCGCAAAAAAAGCTGAAAGCGTGATTGGAGTCGAAATAGTAGAAGAAGCAGTCGAAAAAGCACAAGAAAACGCAGAACTAAATGGATTGACTAACACAAAGTTCATCTGCGATGATTGCTTGAATTTTATGGAAAAAGTTGAGAAAAAAGACGTAGTAGTCCTAGACCCACCAAGAGATGGAATTCATCCAAAAGCAATCGATCGATTAATTGCCATCAATCCGGATAAATTCATCTACATTTCTTGCAATCCCATAACACAAAGAATGGATTTGGACAAATTTATCGAAAAAGGGTATAAAATTAAGTCATTGGAATTCTTCGATCAGTTTCCAAGGACTTACCACTGCGAAGCTGTTGTGTTGATGTCAAGAGTGAAGGAAAATAGTCGCTAAAGCCCGATAATACTGCGGTTTTCGGGCAATTGAGCAAATTTGCTATCTGACAGGGCGAACACTTATCGGTAACTTACCCAAAGGCAAATATGGTCAAAAAGTATGAGATTTGAATTGCCGAGTTAGATGTCGGGGAAGTTGTGGCTGTGAGATAGATGTCAGGGCTTAAAAGGCTTGATATATTTATTCGCAAAATTTACGTGTCTATTATAGAACGGTAAAAGGAGGAATTTCGTCAATGGAGTATGTAGTCGTTGGAATATGCATCGTGGCAGTGGTGGCCATTGCTGCATTGTTAATATATAGGAGAAAGAGAATGAATTCTCTCGAAGGTGAGTGTAAATCCGATCAGGATAGTGGTGCGATAATTACACAGCAAACCATTGAATTATCTCAGTCAGACCCGAAGCTTGATGAACTTGTTATTCAGATGGAAATGCTTCCTGTAGAAGCAATATCCGATGAGAGTAAGCTGGTGGAGATAACTGATAGTAAAGTTCTGGCGCGTGTGAATAATCTTGTTCCCGGATTGTTACAGGCCGGTTTATCAGGTTCAAATGCATTCCAAACCGCAAAAGCGGGAAGCGAGGTTTTGTACCGCGCTATAATCCCGGCCGGTGCTAAACTTACCAATTCTAAGGCTATGAAAGGAGCGGTTCGCGGATTCTATCGTGGTGCTGATGGAATCAAGGGTCATGCAAACCTTGTAGCGGTTCAAGCTCAAAATGGAACGGCTGTTGCAGCAAATACTGCGGCGGCAGCTATGGGAGTGGCATCAATGGTTGTCGGGCAGTATTACATGACGCAGATAAATGCAGAGCTTGGAGAAATCAGTGATGGAATTTCAAAAATATCTGATTTCCAAGATAACGAATTCCGAGGTCGTATTTTTTCACTCGTTGCTCATATTAAGAAAATTGCTGACTTTCAGGTAGAGATCCTTGAGAATGATGAATTGAGACTATCAAAGATTACTCAGCTCGATAATCTGGAAGAAGAATGTACTCAGTTACTTGGTCAGGTTAATTTAACTTTGGCGGGTTTTGCAAAGAAAAATGATCTGGATTATGCATCTTATGAAAAGAAATTAAAAGAAGCGCAAAGCCGGTATACATACCAAAAAGCATTACTTGATGTGCTGTATAAGATTTCCGACTTGAGGTATACGCTTCATTTGGGGGCTGTCTCAAGAGAGCAGTGCGCAGCGCTTTTGCCGACATACACAAAGCAGGTGGAAGATACTCAAGCATTATTGACTGGGCGGCATCAGACATCCGTAAATCGCTTAGGCATTGATACAGACGAGATCAAGCGTAAAAGAGTTGGATTCGATGGCGTCATTCATTTTATTCCCGGATTATTCAATGATGACCTCAAATTTAAGGCGATAGATGAAAGAACTGTAGAAATGATAACGGATCAAGCTTCAGTAAAATCTATTGTACATTCGCAGGATACTTCTGATCTTTATGCCGATGATGTGCAACTTATTTCTAAAGACGGCAAAATTTACTACTTACCGATGGATAAGGCGGAGTAAGGAAAGATCCGCATGAGTTTATCAGCGAGAAGGCGACGGGAAAAGAATATGGATTAACAGCTGAAGAAATGAATGTTATTCTTAAAGAAGAAGGGTTTCTTTATGGTGAGCCCGTTCATTAAGCCAAAAAAATTTATATTTAAATTTAAAACCCGGCTTTATCACAATTGATAATTGTCGGGTTTTTGTATAGTAGAACTCTAGTTAATATTAAATGCCAAATCCATGAATGAAATTATCATCATCAAATACTATATTTTTTATTTCAAACTATTATCGCTAAATCCTGAAATTTTAAAAAAATAATCAACAGATATACTTTTAAATTTTCTCCTGTATTTGCTTTTAATATTTGCTAATGCTGCCACTAAATACTCGTATTCTTCTTTAGGAATTACTAGTTTAAGAACTAAAATTAAGTCATGCAAATTTTTTCCTGTATATTTCTCATCAAAAAACTTTTCAAAAACAGCTGTTTGCCCCATTTTACTCAAAGAGAAAGAATACATTACTTCATCGTGAGCACAAACATTTCTAAAAAAATTGCAGATTTTAATTATTTCTGTAAGTTCTGTCTTACTAATTTTTTCTTTGGATTTATAGCTTTCCTTGTATCTTTCACCAAAATCTCTAGCAATCATATTTTGAAGTGACTCATCAAGAGAGTTGTAGAAATAAGATATATTTCCTAAAGTAAGGAAGTTTACAAGTACCCAAAGAGGTATACTGTCATGTTTTTTTATATAATGTTTAATCGGTTTCTTACCGTTTAAATTCTTATTCTCTCTACTTATAGTATTGGACAAATTTGCTATTGTTTTTAATACATAATTTAATTGGTGTTTTGAGTTTGAATAATTTTCGATTTGTAGGTAAGGATACAATCCATCTCTATGTATATCCGAAAAATGATACGCACATGAAGTTTTTAAAAGCTTTTCAAAACGAAGTAATGAAGAAAAAACTACTTCCTTCAATTCACGATCCATTTCGTGCAGGTAAAAAATTTCTTGAAAACTACTACCATCCTTATATTTATCCTCATCTTCAGTTGAAACCTTAAGGTCCAAAAATGGAGTTTTATATCCATTAATCAAATTATAGTAATTCAATTGTGATAAAATAATTTTAGCATTATCTGGATTATCAATATTTAGACCTCTTGAAGAAAGAATTTCAATTTGCTCATCATAAGTTTTAAATGGCTTGCTCATGTATCCACCTCACAAAAAATGCCCTGCCACGTATGGCAAGGGCTTGTTCCTTATATATATTATAGTAAAAAATTTACGTATAGTCAATTATAACTGGTTAAATAGTTCGATTAAAATCTAATACATTTAAAATGTATTGCCAAACAAGAACAAAAAATTTACAATCAATGAATCAATTGCCTTTAAATACATAAATGGAATTATTTCCACTGAGTATTTGTGATAAAAGTAAATTAGTTAAAAATTTATTCTATGAATTTAAGGGAACTAATTGAATCTAAAAAAGGAGAAAAAAATGAATATAACACAAAAAGATATGAAAATACTATTGAAATCTCAACAAGGTGAATTGGATGTTGTGTTAATGTATCGTGCACTTGCAGATACTGTAAAGGATGCAAATGACCAAGAAACTTTTCGTAAGCTTGCTGCAGAAGAAGGTCATCATGCATCGGTATTCCACAATCTTACAAAAGAAAATCTGAAACCTAAAAAAACCAAGGCGATAATTATTCCTTTGCTTTATAAGATAATAGGAAAGAAAAAATTATATAAACTAATTGCAAACGGTGAATACAATGCAGCTAATACCTATGCACCAGTTGCTGAAAAATTCCCAGAAATAGAAAGTGTCAAAAACGATGAAAAAAGACACGGTGATATTGTAAACTCATTAATTAAGAATTAATTTGGATTTTGATAAATAATACTATTAGCGTTATAATTTTCTTGTGAGATGAATTAATAAATATCACAAAATAAATAGGAGGAAACGATGAAAAAAGAAATTGAAACAACTTATTCTATATTCCCTATGCCAGTTTTAATGGTGGCGACTTTTAACGAAGATGATACTGTAGATGTAATGAATGCTGCATGGGGAACTATGCTCAACAGAGACACAGTAGCGTTGAATTTGTCAGAAACTCATAAAACTGTTGAAAATATCAAAGCACGTAAAGGATTCGTAGTGCATGTGGCAGATGCAAAACATGTTGTTGAAGCTGACTATTTCGGAGTCGTTAGCGGAAATACTGAGAAAGACAAGTTCAAAAAATCAGGATTAACATACGAAAAGTCAAAACTTGTAGATGCTCCAATAATCAACGATTTTCCAGTTGCTATCGAATGTGAATTCATAGAATACCAAAAAGATAATAGTGGAATTGGGGTCATTGGAAAAGTAATCAGAACATCAGTAGATGAAGAACATTTCAACGGTGATAAAGTTAACGTTGATTCATTGGAAGCCATAGCTTTTGACCCATATACTCTTGGTTACTACAAAGTAGCTGGAAGAGTAGGCAATGCTTACAAAGATGGTTTACAACTCAAATAAACAAAAAAACTTTTAGGGTTTTGTAATCTTAAAAGCTTTTTTTGTTATTAATTAAAGTTTTTATTAAAAATGATTTTCATTTTTAATTGTTAACAGTATTAGTGTTATAATGTAAGTATAAGAAATCATAAAATACACAAAGGATGATATTATGAAATTAGAAGATTTTACAGAAAAAGAACAATCAGAAATCAACGAAGGACTATCTTCAGCAGAAATCAGCGACAAAGAAGCCTCCGATAAAATATTAGCATTAATGCCAGATGAATGGATTAAGAAAATTCCATTTTTTGTAAGAAAACATTCAACAACAAAAACAATCGAAAGAATTGCCAACCAATATCCTGAACTTTTCGCTGTAGCAAAAAGAGAAGGCGAACTTCCTGAAAAAGAACGTGACGAATTGCAAAAAATCATTACAGATATTTTTAAGGAAAAAATGGAAAAACACAATATAAAATAATTAGAGAATTTCCTATGGACACTATAATAGTAAATGAAGACATCAAACTTGTTCCCTATTTCGAAAATTACGATACTACTTTGAAATGGTATGCAGATAAGGATGTATGTAAACAAGTCGATAACATTGATTTCGTATACGATGTTGATAGGCTTCAAAAAATGTACAATTATTTGAATACTCATGGAAATTTGTACTACATTGAATACAATAACGAATTAGTTGGAGATATTTCCTTGACTGATGACAATGAAATAACGATAGTTGTGTGCAAAGAATTTCAAAACAAACACATCGGTAGAAATTGTGTCAAAAAGATTTTGGAATTAGCAAGAGAAAATGGATTAAAATCTGTCACGGCAAGCATCTACGATTTTAACCACCAAAGCAGAAAAATGTTTGAAGCTGTAGGCTTTAAGCAAATCGATGAAGAATTATTTGAATACAAATTTTAAGCGACGAACTTGTCGCTTTTTTTGTTTCAAAAATTTACTAAACTATTTCAAAACTTTTTAACTCATTATTATATTGATATTTTAAATTCAACATCGTAATATACAATATCGTAATATTGCATTGAACGATATTGTGTTTTTTGATTTAATTACCGTAATTTATTTGATTTGTGGTATCATTAATGTATGACAGAATAAATGGTTAATTTTTACAATGTAATTTGCAATACTAATTTAAGGAGGTTTTTATGCTTGAGTTTTTGAAAAAAGGAGTTTTTAAAGGAACTGATGAGTTTTTGGAACAAAAGAGTAAATTGATTTTAAAAACTTCAGAAAAAACATTTGACTCTCCCTCTTTTGATAAGGTTATAGATGAGATAGACAAGATTTCAGAGGATGCGCTTAGAAATTACAAGGAAGTGAGATCTGGTAAGAAGACTTACTTTTTCTCTTTGGAATTTGTGGGTAAAAGTTTCATTCAAGCGACTTTTATTCCTGCAGCAGATGAATGTGATTATCATATTGAATATATGAAGGATATCACCGATAGTTTGGTGAAGTGTGTCGATGATGTGAGTGTCGAAGACACTAAGGATTTGTTCAAGGACTTTTATGATGAAAAGCCTTTGAGTGATGATTTTGATTGGGAAGATATGAATATTTAAGGAGGTTTTATGGCTAGATCGATTTTAATTTACAATATGCCTGAAAATATTAAAGAATTTTTGAAGATTGAATCTGAGAAACACGATTTTGAAATAATTGAATGTGACGATTCTGATTTGTGCACTAAAATATCTGTGCTTTTAAAAGAAGAAGATGGAGAGAAAATTGAGTGTGCTGAAAAAGGTGTGGATATTAATTTTCTAATGATCAATAAGTTCAACAACCAAATTTTGAATAGATTTTTGAAGGATATGCAACGTGAGAATGTATACATTCCGAACAAATGCGTGACAACTGAGCACAATATCAATTGGCCACTTAAACAACTTCTTTTGGAAAATAAGGAAGAACACGAAGTGATGATGATTTACAAGGAACTTGCAGCTCTTAGGTCACAAGCTATCCAATTGTACAAAGAAAATGACGATGATGAACTTTATGAAACTATCAACGAAGTCACTGAATACATGCAACCGAAAGAATTTGAAAAGGATGAGCTTATCAGAAGGTTCAACCATTTAAAATCAGTTATAGAAAGAATTGGCTAGATTTATTTAACTCATAGTCAAAGTAACAAACCCTCATGCTAAGAATATCATACGGAGAAAATTGCTTTGATTTCAATTCGAAAAAATCCGTAAAAATCGAACTGTTTGAACGTAAGTGAGTTTTCGATTTTAGGATTTTGAGATTTAGAAATCAACAATTTTTGTAGTCCAGATATTCGTGTATGAGGGTTTGCTTACGTATTAGAATTAGCAATAGCTAATTCTTTTTTATTTGACATGATATCTATAGTGTGCTACGATTATGATACAGTATGATACAAGAGGAGGTATGTATGATTACTTTTGAGAATGTGACAAAAAAATATGACAAGAAAATCGCTTTGGATAATTTGAATCTTACAATTAATAGCGGCGAAATCTTCGGTCTTATTGGACATAACGGAGCCGGTAAATCAACTACGATAAAATCCTTAGTTGGTGTTATAAAACCTGAAGAAGGGACTATCAAAGTTGACGATATTGATGTAAAAGATAATCCAATGGAAGCTAAGAAAAAAATCGGATATGTATCTGACAGTCCAGATATGTTTCTGAAGATGACTCCTTACGAATTTTGGAGATTTGTAGGAACGATTTATGAAGTTGAAGAAAACAAATTCAATGCTACTTGCAAGATGCTTTCCGAAAAATTTGATTTGACAGAATTCTTCCAACCTATCGAATCTTTTTCACATGGTATGAGACAAAAAGTTTTCGTAATAGCTGCTCTGTTATCTGATCCAGATGTGTGGGTATTGGACGAACCGTTGACTGGACTTGACCCACAAAGCTCGTACAATTTGAAGGAAATGATGAGAGAACACGCCAACAAAGGAAATACTGTTTTGTTCTCAACTCATATTTTGGAAATTGCAGAAAAACTTTGCGACAGAATTGGAATTTTGCAAAAAGGAAAACTTATATTCTTGGGTACTGTTCAAGAATTAAAAGATTTACATCCGGATAAATCTTTGGAAGAAATTTATCTTGAAATGATAAAATCACACGATGAGGTTCCAGATGAACAAAACTAAATTAAAAGAATTGATGAAAATCGACTTATTGAATATAAATCCTATGCTCACAGGTCAAATCAGACAGAAGACCAAGCCTGCTGAGAACAAAAGTATTTACAAGAAAATTATCAGACAATATGTAATGTCTGCTGTGATGATGCTTGTAATTTACGGACTTATGTTCGGACTTATATTTGATTACAGCAAGGCTCCTAAGGCGTATGATTTGTTCGTGCTTTACTTAGTAATTTTGGGAACTTTGCAAAACTTCATCAGCGTATTCAATCTGTTTTATGAAAACAAGGATTCGTTGAAGATGTCCTATTTCCCAATCAGTCAGAAGGAAATGTTCGTATCCAAGACTTTCTTAACGATGTTGAGTTCGTTGACAGTTCTAAGTCCGATTTTGTTGTTGTCGATAAAGTTTTTCATTGATTTCAAATTCAATATATTCTTGGCAATTTTGTTCGGAATTTTGAATTTCGTAGTTTTATTCGCTTTTACAATAATTTTGAATATTGTCGTTGCGGAGCTTTTGGTGAGAACATCTGCATTGTACAAATTCAACACGCAAATAATGGTTGGACTTAATATTTTCATTCAAGTCGTTGCCATAGTATTTGTAATTTTTATTCAAAATTCAAACATCATGAAAAACACTACAGGACTTGGCCCTATTTCAGGATTACTTCACAATCCATTATCGGCGATTATTTTCATAGCTGTATTGGCAGTTGTTGAAGTGATTTTAGGAAAAGCGATTCTAGAATTTGCATCGAAGAACTTGTACGAACACATGAGCGATATTCAAAACAGTAAAAATTCTGTCAGAAGAACTAAAGTTAACAAAGAACCAAGCAATATCGGCAAGGAAATGTTCAAATACAACAAAATGCTTTTGAGTGATGCTACAACTATCACATCGTGCATTTTATTCCCAGTGATGTTCCCAATAATAATGACATTTGCAAACTTGTCAAATATGAGAAGTGACCTCGGTACAAATATTTCCGATTTGCAATCACTTGCAGTAGCACTTAGCATTTCATTTATGTACAGTGTGTTCATTGGACTATTTCCTATGAACCTACAATCTATAATAGTTTCATTAGACGGACAAAATCACGATTATTTGATGAGTCTACCAATGAATAAGAAAACTTATTTGAACGAAAAAGTAAAATTCTCAGCTCTAATTATGGGAGCATTATCTGCACTTGCAATATTAGGATGTTCCTTATTCTTCAGAGTAAAAATCTATTTCGTAATCGTTGCAATTGTGTTGAATTTAATATCTATATTCGTATTTTGTAGATTCAAAGTCGCAGGAGATTATAAACACAAGTACGTAAATTGGTCGAGCATTTCAGATATAATGAACAGACAATCCAAATTCGCCTACGTTATTAAAATGATGGGACTTTCATTTTTGACGATAGCAATATTCTCAATTGTAATGTTTAGCATTCAATCAGCCCCAATTAAATGGATTCTCATGGGAATATTAATTCCATGGGCATTAATAGTAATAGGAATTGAACTTTACAATCAAATCGGTTTTTGGAGAAAAATAAAATAGACACACAAAAATCATCCTCTTTTTAAATAGAGGATGATTTTTTAATATGCTATTAATGTGTAAATTTATTTGTGCTCTTCGTAGTATCTTGTTCCCAATACATCAGCTGTCAATACGAAATCTCTTAATTTTTCCGGAGTGATTTCTCCAACTACGTTGTGAATAGTTTCTCCTTCAACACAGGCTTTTTCACAACCTACCATTATATTTTCAGCTTTTATATTCATATCTTTCAAAGTGATTGGAAGTCCAACTTTGTAGCAGAAATCCATTACCTTCATCAATTCATCTTTTGGAGCTGATTCCATCAACAATTGCACGATTGTACCAAAAGCTACGATTTCTCCGTGCATTGCAGACACACCTTCTATTTCAGTAAATCCGTTGTAGATAGAATGTGCCGCTGCAAGTCCACCATTGTCTGCCCCAACGCCACTTAGATAAGTTGCTGCTTCGATAACTTTTTCTACAGATTCATTCAACAAATGATTATCCACAGATTTCTTGGCAATTTCTCCATGTTCAAACAAAATTTCATTGCACAACTTGCAAAGTGCCATTGCTGATTCGCTAATTCCACCATTTTCAAGTGAAGGTGCATCAACCTTTTTACAACTTCTAGCTTCGTAATAAGTTCCCAAAGCATCGCCCATTCCTGCAACCAAAAATCTCACAGGAGCGTTGGCAATTATTGTAGTATCCACGATTACCATGTTAGGATTATCTGGATAGAAAATATATCTGTCAAATGTGTGATCGTCATTGTAAATAACTGAAAGTCCAGTACAAGGAGCATCAGTCGCTACAACAGTAGGAACTACCAAAACTGGTTTGTTTTCATAAAATGCCGTAGCCTTTGCAGTATCAATAGCAGATCCTCCACCAATTCCAACCACTGCATCGATTTTTTCATCGACGACGATTTTTCTCATTCTCTCTATTTCTCCATTAGAAGAAATCCCTGAGAAAATTTCATATTTTCTAAAAGCGTCAGTTCCTTCAAAACTTTTTTCGATTTTTTCCTTACAATCATTCAATCCTCTTTTTGAAGATACGAACAAAAACCTGTTTCCATAATCTTTTGCGTATTTGGCAAATTCATTCAAAGCGTCTTTACCTTGAACGTATTTTTGAGGTGTTCTAATTAATTTTAACATTTAATTCTCCTTTCATATTTTTGATAAACAAGGTTATTTATTTAACATTTATGTCCAAATAACCTCTAAAATATTTATACCCAAACAGATAAAACAAAAACAGCGACAAACTTTTTTCGTTCATCGCTGTTCATAGTTGAATTATTTTGGTTGAATGTAGTCTACTAAGAAAAGTTTTTCTGTTCCATCACTTGTAACTCTTACAACTACATCTTCTTGATCTTTATCGTTGTATTGTCTGGTTAATATGATGTCTCCTTTTTCAAAGCTGAAATTATACGGAAATGATTGATTGTAACCTGTTGTCGTGAAATCTTTGAAGTATTCCTTGTCTTTAATTCGGTATAATTTTTCGTGAGGATATAGGGAGTATTTGTGACTTATAATTCCATAATAATCCGCTTCAAATTCTCTTCCATTATATGTTATTTTTTCTGTTGAGATTGGTTTGAGATTTTTACTTTTCAACAAATTAACTGTGTGAAGATTTTTAATTTTATCTTGTATAATCTTCGTCATATAATCGTTAACATAACCTACACCATCTATATGTGCCAATCCAAAAAATCCAATAACATCTCCTTTTGTCTTGTTATATGTATCCATAAAATTTTCTGCCATCATTTTATCTCTGTACTCACTAGCTTCTAAATCATCAACTTTCGCCTTATCATAATAATTCTTGCCTTGTTCTATAGCCCTTTCAGTAAGTTCGATATCTTCTTTGTCTCCCTTTTCTTTTGCTAATTTAAGATAATCGTTGCCTATAATATCGTATGAATGTCCCACATCTACACCGTAGAATTTAATATCATTCATTTCTTTTTTTATTGTCTTTAAATATTCGATATCGTAATCATAATCATAGTTTCCGTATTTTTTAATAACATCATACATTTTGTTCAAATACTCATCATTATCTGATTTCATCCACAAATTAAGATATTGTGCACCATAATGAGAATCCTCCAAAAAATAATTCCTACCACCTTTTTTGTAGTAATCTCTCAAAATGTTTAATTCTTCATTATAAATAGGTTTTATATCGTGGTCTTCTCCATACAAATACACTTCTCTTTTTCCAATGCTACATGAACACAACATTAAAAGCGCCATTACAATTGCAAATATTTTCTTTTTCATAAAATTCCTCCTGCTTGCTTATACACCCATTTTATCACAAATAAAAAATCTCCTCAGCAAATAATTTGCCAAAGAGATTTAAATTCAATATTAATTGTGTCTTATTATTTTTGCAGGCATCCCAACTGCTGTGCAATCACTTGGAACATCATGTAAAACAACTGCTCCTGCACCGATTTTCGCACGATCTCCTATTTTAATCGGCCCCAAAACAGTCGCTCCAGTTCCAATTACAACATTATTTCCTACAATCGGGTGACGTTGGTGATCTTTTTCGTTGCCAGTACCACCAAGCGTTACGTTATGATAAAAGTGGCAATTGTCCCCGACAATCGCAGTCTCTCCAATTACAACTGCCATCGCATGATCTATGAATAGATTCTTGCCGATAGTCGCTCCTGGATGAATTTCAATTCCTGTTTTACTCCTCGCTCTTTGCGAGAAAAATCTCGCAACAGTTGTGTGCTTTTTTCTGTAAAAATAATTTGCGATTCTGTGATAAATCAGCGCCCTCACGATTGGATACATAAATAACGCTTCAAATTTCGTGCGACATGCAGGATCTTCTTTTAAAATAAAATCACCGTATTCAGATAATCTTTTAATTAGCCTCATTTTCAAATAATTCAGTCGACAAGTACCTTTCTCCAGTGTCTGGAAGAACAGTAACTATCGGACCATCAACTTTCTCTAACATTTTTAATGCGCCAAATACATTTGCGCCCGAAGAAATCCCCACCAAAAGTCCTTCTTCTTTTGCAAGTCTTCTTGCCATATCCAAAGCATCATCACCCTTTACAGTGATAACTTCGTCTAACATATCCCTATCTAAAATTTCTGGAACAAAGTTTGCTCCAATTCCTTGGATTTTGTGGCCACCAGCTTTTCCAGTGCTCAACAAAGCTGATTCTTCTGGTTCAATTGCCCACACAGCTACATTTTCATTCTTTTCCTTTAAGAAATGACCAACACCACTAACAGTTCCACCTGTTCCTACACCAGCGATAAATCCTTTAACCTCTGGTAATTCAGAATAGATTTCAGGACCTGTGTATTTTTCGTGAGCCAAAGTGTTGTAAGGATTTGCAAATTGATTTGGCATAAAATATTCGCCAGTAGCTTCCAATTCCTTCGCCTTATCAACGGCTGCTTGCATACCACCTTCGCCAGTCAAAATAATTGTAGCGCCATAAGCTTGCATCAATTTACGTCTTTCGATAGACATTGATTCTGGCATAACAATTGTAACTTCGTATCCCAAAGTTTTACCAATCATTGCAATCGCAATTCCCGTGTTCCCACTTGTTGGCTCAACAATCTTCATGCCTGGTTTTAATGAACCATCATCAATCGCACCTCTAATCATTTCAAGAGCTGCTCTGTCTTTGATTGAACCAGTTGCATTTTCCTTTTCAACCTTAACATAAATATTTCCATTTCCTATGTTTTTCAATCTAACAAGTCTTGTATTTCCAATAGTATCTAAAATATTTTTCATTTTTCTCTCCTTTGTTTCCATATATAATAAACAACATTTGATTTTATGTCTATAGTTTAATATAATTTAATGAAAAAGTACGTTGTTAAAACAACATAAGAGGTAGAAATGGAAATATTAAAATCAGAATTATTTAAAAACTTCTCAAAACAAGAAATCGAACAACTATTAAACTCAAATTTTATTTACCAAAAATCCTATAAAAAACACCAATACATATACAAATCTGGAAACACAACAGACACATTCGGGTTAATACTCAAAGGAAAAGTTAGATTAGAAATCACAAATTATTGGGGAAGTAGAATGATACTTTCAAACAGAAACAAATTCCAAATAATCGCAGAATCATACGCAATCAGTGGCGAAAAATTAATCATAGATGTAGTTGCAAGTGAAGACTGTGAAATCCTGTTCATAAAAACAAACGAAATTTTCGCAAATCACAACAACTACAACGACAAATTAATCAAAAATCTTCTCGTGATATTATCGAACGACAATTATTCACTATCACAAAAACTTTGCCAATCCTCCTTCAAAAAAATCCGCCAAAAACTAACCGTCTATCTAAGCTCTGTCGCCCTAAAAAAAGAAACCAACGAATTCGAAATACCATTTAATAGACAAGAACTAGCAGATTACCTAAACGTCGACAGAAGTGCACTATCTAAGGAACTAATGGAAATGAAAAAAGAAGGACTACTTGATTACAACAAAAACCACTTCTCACTCCACAAAAACTTCAAGGAAGAATACTTCTACGTAATCTAGTCCCGTCTACTCTACCAGAATCTGACAATACGGATTTTCTAAGCGAATTTTCTCAGCACTCCAGCAAACAATCGAAGCTTAAGAATATCCTATGGAGAAAATAATCATAAATTCAAGTGAAGTTAGCCGTTAAAAAATTGTGCTGTTTGAGTGCGCAGCACGAGTTCACAATTTTAGGCTAACGAGCTTAGAATTTATTTATTTTCGCAAGCGAGATATTCGATAGCGAGATGTTTGCTCTTATCCCAGCAAGTCCTTCCCATCTGACGAAATTTCTTAGCACAAACTTTGCTCTTACGTCAGCAAGCTTTTTGTCACGAAAAAATGCCCCTATCAAACGATAAGGGCATCTCTAATTTTATTGTTCTTTAATTATTTCTTCTGTAACATTAGAAGGAACTTCTTCATATCTCACAAATTCCATTTCAAATTCTCCCCTTGCTTGAGTCATTGATCTCAAATCTATTGAATATTCGAATAATTCTTTGTGTGGAGCTTCTGCGATTACTACTTGGTTACCATCTTCGTCAGATTCCATTCCCAAAATTTTACCACGGCGTTTGTTCATATCTCCCATTACATCTCCCATGTATTCTTCAGGGATTTTGATTGTAACTTTCATAATAGGTTCTAATAAAATTGGTTTCGCTTCTTCAATTCCTTTTTTAAATGCGATTTGAGCTGCGATCTTGAATGCCATTTCATTTGAATCTACTGGGTGATATTTTCCATCGTAAAGTATCGCCTTGACACCAACTACAGGATATCCTGCCAAAGGTCCCTTTTCCAAAGATTCTTCCAAGCCTTTTTCAACTGCTGGGAAGAAATTCTTAGGAACAGCTCCACCGAATACTTCTTCTTCAAATACGAAGTTTTCTTCAGAATCTGTCAATGGTTCAAATCTAATAAATACATCCGCAAATTGTCCAGCACCACCAGATTGTTTCTTGTGTTTTCCTTCGACGTCTGATTTTGATTTGATAGTTTCACGATATGCAATTCTCAATGGAACAACTTCCGTTTCTACTTGGTATTCATCTTTTAATCTGTCCATCATTACTTGAAGTTGAACATTGCCTCGTCCACCAATTAATAATTGCTTAGTTTCATTATTTCTTTCAGATACAAATGACAAATCTTCAGTTTGCAATTTAGTTAATGCTGTTGAAATCTTGTCATCATCTGATTTTGATTTTGGTTGAATTGCAAAGAATAATGTCGCAGGTTTTAATTTCAAACGTTTGTAAACAGTTGGATCATTTTTATCAGAAATAGTATCTCCTGTTTCTGTTTCAACCAATTTGCTAATTGCACCGATGTCACCTGCGTGAACTTCATCGGTTTTTATTTGTTCCTTGCCACGTAAGAAGAACAAATCACCAATTTTTTCGTCAACTTCCTTGCTTGAATTATATATTAAAGTATCTTTGGTTATTTTACCTGATATAACCTTGAAAATTGAAATCTTTCCAACAAAAGGATCCACAATTGTCTTAAATACAACTGCACTCATTGGCTCGTCAACTGAGAATTTACGTTGCTTGTCGTCAGCATGTCTGAATCCGTATTTTGCTCTTTCATCATCTGGTGTTGGCATGTATTTTTCGATAATTTCTAATAAAACATCAACACCTACTCCTGTAAGCGCACTTCCTGCAATAAGTGGCACACAGCTACCTTCAAGTAAAGCTGATACCAAAGCTTTTTTGAATTCTTCGTGTGTAAATTCTTCTCCGTTGAAATATTTTTCCATCAATTCGTCGTCTGTTTGAGCGACAACTTCACAAATTTCATCGAATACGACATTAACTTCGTCCACTCTATCTTCCGGAATAGGAACTTCCTTGAATTCAAAACCATTATATTCGTATGCCTTTTTGTCGATAACATCGATAACTCCCTTAAAGTCTTCGCCTTCTCCAAGAGTCAAAGTGAACGGAATAATATTATTACCAAATTCGACGTGCAAATCACTAACGCATTTGTTAAAATTAGCATTTTCTTTTTCCATTTTATTTACGAAAATAATTCTTGGAAGATCTATTGATTGAGTGTAGCGAAGAACTTTTTCTGTCCCTACTTCTATACCATTAACAGCATCAATAACAATAAGCGCAGCTTCAGATGCTCTTAGTGATTGATACACTTCTCTTTCGAAATCAAAATAGCCCGGAGTGTCTATGAAATTGATTTTTATGTCGTTATGTTCGATTGGAATAACAGAGCTGGATATAGAAATACCCCTCTTCATTTCTTGCTTAGAATAGTCAGAAACTGTGTTTTTGTCCTCAACTTTTCCTACTCTGTTAATCACATTGGTTAAGTATAGGCATGCTTCAGTGAGTTGAGTTTTTCCACTTCCGCTATGTCCAACCAAGCTAAGATTTCTGATTTTGTTTGTTGGATAAGATTTCATAATTGTGCCTCCTATTATTTATAAGAAAACATTTGCATTTTTATTGCATAGTTTAATACGCAAATTGATAAGTAAATTTGCCAAACAATATTTATAATATCGTTTGCAAAATGACCGCAACGTTTCTCTTATATTATTAAAATATATATACCCAAAAATCAAAATTCCTAACAATTTAAAAAATATTATGCAAAAATTCCTCCTTACATATTTATATTTTTTTAATGAGATTTTATTTTGCTTGAATCTAAATCTAATATCTTACATCTACATAAGTTGTGGTTTTTTTCTCTGACATCATTCGCTCAACACACTTAAGAGTACAAAAAAAGCACAGCTAAGATCTAACTGTATAAATCAATTAGTGTGCTTAATTAGTCTAATATTTCTATCGATTTGATGTCTGATTCATAAAAAACCCAAATATCTCCATTAACTCTCATCTCTAAACCATCTTCTTCGACTTCATAGTCATATTTTGCGCAATAGTGTGCATACCCATCATAGCTATTTCCCTTTATATCTGTTAATCTAATATATTGTGCATTGTATTCTAATAATTTCACATTTTACTCCGTTCTTTTAATATATGTTGGAATTAAATGCTCTCAACTCTTACTATAGTGTATAGTAAATCCATTTATGTTTATTAGTTATTGTTTGTAACATCATCCCTGTATTTGGAAATTAATCAATCCTCTTTAACATTATAAAAATTAGGATCACACCTGCATTGCAGGAACTATCCTATGCTAACTGAAGCTATAAAAGGTAGACTTACTCTTAGAGCACATTTTGTGGATATGTCCAGGGAATAAAGTTATAGGATGGAAGATGCAATGGAGTGGTCAAATAATTTATTAAATGTATGTAAACGCCTTTACCTTATGGGAAAGGACGAATGTGGTCAACTTTCTACTATATGTAGATCAATTTTCGGTTAACATTTACAATCAAATGACCACATTTTCCATTTTATTCTGAATCGATTCAGATGTATTTTCCTATAAGCTTACGTGCTCTTCCATTTTGTTTCTTATTCTTTTAAAAATATCCAAATGAATTTCGTGAGTAAAATTTTCTATTAAAATTTCATAACTATCATCAAAAAATTCTTTTATGCTTTTTTTAGCACCTATATCAGCCATTGTGTATATGATAAAAATTCCTTCTAAAATTGCTTTGGTAACCAAAGGATCACCTGCTGAATAGGAAATTATCTGGCTGAAACCAAGATATAGTTCATCCTCCACAGAATAACTTTGATAAATTATTTTTACATCTTCGTCCTCTTTCATGATTATAAAATGATTGCCTGCAGATAAGAGTTTCCCAAGCAATGATGACATTTTATTTATACAAATTATTGCAGTATTTGGGTCATTTGTGCCAGGACTTAGCGCCATATTCGCAATTTCCGTTAAGTTTACAATTCCACGATGATAATCTTCTTCTCTATTATTGTAAGCATTAATTATAAACAATGGACTTAATTTTTCTTTTAATTCTTTTTTATTATTATCATCTAACTCACATTCAAAAATATTTAATTCCCCTACGCTTTCTCCTTTGGTTGTGTATTCACCAATTCTTTTGTTTATAACAAGTTCTGCTCTTATGCCATCAAGCTCTTTAAAAATCTCATCTGCTTTTATTTCAAATAAATAACCTGAGCTCTCAGCTACAATTGATAACTTTGTAGATTCGTCATCTACTTCATAATGCTTAGCTTTTTTTCTTAGTTCTACCTCTTTATCAATAAGTTTCTCGCAGTCATTAAAAATATTTTCTATTATATTTGATACTTTTAGATTATCAAGAACCTGTCTTGAGAAAGCTATAAAACTTAGCATCGCAATTATGGAATAAGCAATTCCAAGACTTCCAGCGACAACATGTTGGTATGGAGCAATATCTTGCAATAATAGGATACTGATTACTGAATAGAAAAAACCACTGACAAATATACCATATAAACCAAGAACTCCGGTCCTATCTATGAAACTCTGAAGCATCCTAGGTGATATGCTACTGCTATATTTATTAAGTACAGTGACAATAATTGTAAAACAAAAAGTACTTATAGTCAGAAATATTCCAGATATATTAGAAAGGAAATCTATCGAAACTTCAACCGACAGCAATAGTTGTTTGGGAATATAAGATTTAATTGCAATATATTGATGATCAAAAATCCAGGTAACTAAAAGAAGCGACACTGTTAAAATTAAAAATCTTGACATCCTTAAAAAATTCTTATGATTAAAAAACCACAATTTAATTTTGGACAACATACATCAATCCTCCTGTTTAAATATTTTAATTATTGGACTATATTATCATATACTTGATTTTTGTACAATATGAATTTATATATTTATATCCTTGTCATTGAAATTTCACTCGCGATTTTCTCGCTTAGTGTTTCGGACTAAGATTCGTTTCATACCAAAAATGACCGATGCTTTAGCATCGGTCACCCTTTGATGTAGCTATTTTCCCAATTCTTCTTTTTCTAATGTACGATATATCCCAAATCATTCAAAATACTATATTCTATTTTTTCTAATATCACCAAATCCACCTAATTATAGGACGATTTCAGATTTTTAGTCCCGTCCCAGTCCCAGTACCGGAGAAAATTTTTACCCCACTAATATACCGACAGCACCATTTAGGTATGAATAGAATAACTGAAATAACTTTCAACTAAATAAACCAAGGCATAAAATGAGGAACTAAATCATTCATGTTTTGTACTTTTCCTAAACAATATTCAAAGTGTTTTTTATTTCTATTTTCTGATATATATTTAAACAGATCATCTTTTGTTTCAAAGTAGTTCTCTTCATATATAAATAATGGAGGTATATTTGATTCTTCCGGATTGTTAACAAATAATAATAGCGAGAGCAAACCATCACAATATCCCAGATTGTAGAACGCTTGATCGTAATTTTCTTCTGATATACGCTTTTCATAATAACTCTCGTATGATTGAATTTTAGGCTGAAAGTAACCAGGAATCAAATATTCTCCATTACTTCTATGCGCAACACACCTCTCTAAAGCATGTATAAATGCATCTTGATAAGCTATTGATAATAGTAATTCAGGAAAATCTTTAATCTCGTTTCGATAAGTATTTGATTCAAAAAGCTTTATATGCTCTTTTTTAATGAAACACAAAAGTTCTTCTGCATAATCATAAATATCACTTGAAACAAGTCGCCCTTCTGCTATTAATATATTGTTTAATTGGTGAATAAAATATGTTCCATCAGTAATAATTGGGATTACTCTTGAGTCTACATTTACTTTCCATTTTTCATGAATTGTGACTAAATAAAATTGATTGCTAAAATCCCCCATCTTCTCGGATAATATATCTAACAATCTATTAAGATCCTCATCTCCGAAGGAAAAACCAATAAAGACAACAGTACTACTTGCCAGAATAGTTTTTAGCCTATCTCCTATTAATTCGCTAGAAAGTCTACTATATGATTCCTCATAATCCTTTTCGGTAGCTACTATTGACCCAACATTATTAATCGATCCATGTATTTTAAATACTCTTTTTTTAAACACATTCCACAAAGTAACATCAGTATCATTAATTACGGGAGTACAATCACAATAATCTTCAAAATATGTATCCCAATTTGTTGTAATTATCGTTTCAATGAAAGGATTTGCAGCAACTTCTCTATGAAAACTAGTAGCTGCATTTAATAACTGAGGGAAAGAATCTATGAAATCAAATTTTTCTTTGATTTTATTTAGCAATTTCCTACGACCATTGGGAAATGTATCAATATATAAACTCATTAGCCTAGAAAAACTGGTGTCTAAATCAACTTTCTTATTTGTCTTATCTTCTATCTCACGTAAAACACTTTTGTAAAATGATTCAGGGAAAGCAGATTTTGACTCTGTGCTTATACCTGCACCACAAAAAAGAACTAAATTGTTTTTCAAAACGGACTCAATAATCTCTTCAGGCATATCAAAATTTTTATTATTTTTACAAATCATACATTCACAAGGTTCATACACATTCAAACTTTATCCTCCTTATTCTCTTCATTTCCATAAATTTTATAAAAATACTAGTGATAATTTTTCACTAACTTTCTTCTATTTACTGGTCCTACTACCTCTTTTCTTTTTATAATGTTCGCTGTATTCAAAAACATCCAAAATACAGGTTTTTAGTTTATCTCGTGATTGAAAATTCATTCCATTTAAGTGTGTTTTTGAAAAATTTTCCCAGTCCCAGTTCCAGTTCCAGAATTTTATAAAAAATACTCATTCTTTATTTCATCACACCATTTGTTCAATTCTTCTATAATATTACCAAGATGTGCGATTACATGCATGTCATTAAGTAAATACATAAAGCAAAGTATATCTTTTGCAGTTCTTACTTTTCAAATTTCCGATTTTTACAAAACCATTTAAAATAATACATTATAATTTTTCTTGAATCACTAAATCCACCTAATTATAGGACATTTTCAAATTTTTAGTCCCGTTCCAGTACCAGTACCGGAGGATAATATTCTTACTTCTCAATATACTTTAAATTTTTATAACTTATCAAAAATGTATTCCTTCTAGATCTTGTCAATGCAACATATAATTTATTCTTAGTAGATGCAGGTAATTTGTCTAGCGTGTTATCTAAGAATAATTTCTCTGTTTTTCCATTCAATATTATGCAAATATCTTTATAGCAATCCTCTCCTTTTACATCTCCCCAATTTTTATGAGTATATCCATATTTTTTCGAATTACTATAATGTAATTTAATAATATTTTCGTCCTTAAAAATTTCCTTTATTTCATTCTCATTATCGATATATTGAAACCTAGAATTATCGTCACTAATATGATGCGAATATATTTCTATATCTAAATTATCTCTGATAAATTCACAAGTTTTATTATTACATCGCCAGCTCTTATCAAAAGTATTATCATCAACAATAAATCCATTTGATACGAACTTATCTTTATAACGATTGTAATCCTCAAACAAGTTTTTATTCACAGGTCCATCTCTACTTGTATCATAGGTATGTTGAAAAAAATCACCAACAAAAAGTATCTTTACATGCGACTCCATAATTTTTAAAAGGAAATTAAAGTCTCTACCTGAAATATCCTGAATTTCATCAATAAGTAATTCATCAAAATATTTTTCTATTCTTTTTTTTATGTCATCAATAATATCAAAGTATTCGAAACTCATAGCCAATCTATTACTAAAAAAATATCCTGATGACGTAAGATAATACTTTAAATCCGTTTTCTTTATGCTTCTTAATTTATTGCTTTCAAAAATTATACCTTTAGCTCTTACCTTGTCAGCTAAAAATGGTTTATAACAAAAGGAATATAAAAAATTAAAATATGTCATTAAACTAATATTGCTAGGGAACTCTCCATTAAATTTTTCCAATATTTTCTTCTTAATATTAGAAAAATTATTTGTTGTGTAAGTTATAATTAAACTTTTCTTATCCAAAGATAAATTATCAATAATATAGCTAGTTTTACCAGAACCTGCTACTGCAAAAATTACTCGTTTATCCAATTTATTGCTCTTTCTATATATTCAGGCGCTTCTAAATCACCAATCTCAGCTAGTCTAAGAGCTGAAGTAGTTTTATTTTTTAACATATACTGTAGTGCCTCTTTACCAAACTCAGATTCACAAACCTGCTTATTCTTTTCATATAAATAATATTCAAAAGTTGGTTTCTCATTATCTTCTTCAAAAAAAATTTTTATATTTTCAAAATTATAATCCTTATATTTATTGATACATTTTTCTTGATAATTCGAATCATTATCGGTTATTACCGCAACCTTAGAGCCCGTTATTTTCGCTATATCCAAATACCTTTTAAAACTTAAACCCCTAATGGCTAAAACATGAACGCCTTCATAACTAAGGCTTTTTTTAGTCACATCCATATAAAACTCATTAAAAAGTATAAACTCTGAGGGCCCTTCCACTAAAATCAATTTTTCAGATAATATAAATTCTAAAATTCCAGCTGGTGGTGCTTTTAAAAAATAATCAGAGGTTTCTTTATTTAGAGATTTTAAATAAAGAGGAACATTACTTTTTTGTTTAGATAATATAATCAAATTATACAATTCAAGCCCAGTACTTATAAGACTACTATGTGTCGCAATAAAAATTTGACCATTCTGATGCTGTTCAATATTTGCAATTAATCTTTTTAAATTAGTATAACTTAAATGGTTTTCAGGTTCTTCAAATAATATAATGTCCACATTTTCACCTGATTTTTCTAATGCAAAGTCAGTTTTTATTAAAACTTGTAGCCCAGTTCCTCTATTATTTAATGCAATTGAATTTTCGTATATCATAAGTTCATCACTAAATACATTTGAAAAACTATTTTGTAAGGCAAACTGATAATTTTTGTCTGTTGGGAGCCTTTCGTTTAACTCCTTAAGATTATCTTCACAAAATTTTGATTTCATTTGTCTATATTTACTTTTGTGATTTATTCTTTCAAGTTCGTTTCCTTCTGTATATTGTTGATACATTTTTTGTACAAAATAATTTGTTTTATATTCAGAATTCATATTGCCGCTGTCTATAAACACAGTTCTAAGTTTTTTCTTATACCCACTAAAAGTTTCATCTGAAAAAGTAGAAAATCTTATTTGATAATACTCATAAGGAAAAACCGATGTTTCTTCTGATAGAAATTCGTTTATTTCTTTCCCATATTCATCATTTGGAGAGCAAACCAGTCTAATTCCATCTGTAACAATTCCTAACGAATTATTATTACCATTCATAGTATGATCAAATTCACCTTTTAAGTACAACTCAACCTTCATTTCTGGCAAATTTTCATATCTTCTAGAATTCTGAAATTTATTAATAGCATCAATGTTTATTAATTTATCCAATCCTATATTTTCAACTCTTTTAATACTTCCTGATGCAGCAAGCTCAATAGCTTCCAGTACCGAGCTTTTTCCTACTTCATTATCACCCACTAATATATTAACTCTTTCATTTGGACATATTGTATAATCCTCAAAACTCTTAAAGTTTATTAATCTTATCTTATCTATTGTTACTGACAATTGTACCTCCCAGCATACTTAATATTATTCATCATTGTAAGCATTGTCTTATAGAATTATCAAATTCATTAATCCTAAGCTCTCTATTAAAGAATGGAAGCCCTATAATCCTATACTTATTATCATCTACATAAGTTTTTGTTGGTATCCCTTGCTCTTCAATTTTTAGTAGGAAATCTTCTTTCCATTTGTCTTTTTCTATTAAATGGCTTCCTTTAGGTTCGATATAAATTTGTTCTTGGAGATACCAATCTGTACCTTTCTTTTGCAAGAACAATAAAAAGTCAGGCTCAAATCTTTCTCCAGTATCAAATTCATAAATAGCTAGAGCTGGTATCCTTTCGTTTCTTACTAGATAAATTTTCTCATATTTGTCACTTAAGTCCTTTACTATCCCCTTAAAATACTTAACAAAGGCTTTTTCTTCATCGGTTCCGTAATTATCGTTATAAACATACCAAGGTTCAAATGCTAGATCCATAGAATCTTCATTAACGATCATAGCTTGTGAACTACCTAATCCATCCCCATGAGGATTATCAACATATATTTTCTTATCTTTTAATACTTCATGAATCCTTTTAGCATAAAATTCTTTTGTCCCTTCATATTCGGTCTCTATTTTTTGAATATATGTCGAAACTTCTTTTAATATTTTCATTGTTCCGGCATATAGATCTTTTGCTTCTATTTTTTCGTTAGAGCTTTCGATTTGTAATGTAATATTTCCTAAGTAATTCTCAGATTGTAAAAATTCTTTCTTAGATTTTAAGTTAGGAAAATATGATTTAAGTGTATTGAATTTCAGGACCTCAAAATTTGACATTGCACCTTCAGTAATATTTAAAGGTATATTTTTAAATTCATATCTAAAAGTATTGGTCATACCGTTAGCTTTTACTTTTCCTTCATCAAATAATCCATATATAAATGAACTGCCTGTTGATACTCTATATTGATAAAATCCATTTCGTATTTTTTTATCTATTCCTGTGACTAATTTTCTTGACTTCTCAACTTTTTTATTTGAAAATACATATGCTTCTCTGAAAAAATCTGTTTGTTTAAAATCATCTTTCAATATATAATTAATTTCCATCGGAGCATTTGCTAATAAACCCGTTTGTTTTAGAGCGTATCTCAACTCTCCAATATACCTCGAATCCTGCATAGAGTGATATAAAAGAGTTTCTAATATTCTATTTTCATTAGTTACATCATAATCATATTTACGCTTATTTCTTGGTTGATCATCTTCAATTTTAAATGGACAATATCTAGCTCCACGTCCTATTAGTTGAGCTTCACTTATCGTCGTCTTCCCTGGTTTTCCATTTTTTCCATCTCGTGTTTCATATAATCTTACAATATCAAAAAGATTTAATACATCCCAACCCTCATTTAACATATCAACTGTGAAAATTATTCTATATGGATTATCTTTTGCTTCAAGAGAGTTTACGGCAACTTGTTTTTCCTTTTCTTCAGATTCACTCTTAGAATTTAATATTATAGAGTTTTCAGTTGCAAATCCTAATTTTATATCAGATACAAGAGCATTTAAACTTGGGTCTTTTTTAAGAAAATATCCTATAGCATTCCTTAAATATTCATTATCAGAATCCTTATATTTTAGAATTTCTTCAGCCTTGAGATTATTTAATTTTTGGTAAAATTCATCATAGAATGCTTTTGATTCTTTAATAGTTTTAGATTTTAATAAAACAACTGGCTTTATATTTTGACCATTGTCACCAAATAAATGTCTTCTATAATAGCTTATAACAAGAGCAAGCAGAGTTCTCGTCCACCTATCATAATCACCCTGCATATTATTAAAGTCTTTGGTATATCCACTTTCTCTAAACTTAGATAAGGTATAATCATATACAATTTTATCCAAATATTTTTTCTCAACATTAGGATCTTTCAAGTCAGCGGTTGCTGTAAATTCTAATAAGGCATTATCTCTATTTGCTCTAAATATTTTTTCAATTGTGTATTCCCAGCTTTTGGCATTTTCTTCTAGGTTTGTTTTTTCACTTTTTGTAAGACCCTTAGTAACAGTATTTATATGGTGGGATTCATCTGAGATTAAAACAATCTTATCATCCTCAAAATCATCAATAGTAGGCGAATTCTCCTTTGGAAAATTCATATCCATATGAAGCTTTTGTGTGGAAGTAAAGCAAATATTTATGGCGTTTTTATCGTAAAAAGCAAAATTGTTTACTTCTTTTACTTGAACCTGTTCTCCCATCAATTCGATATTATCTGCAAAAAGATACTTAATAGAAGATTGATTGAGGAAATTTTCTTTAGTTTTTTCGATAATATTATTCTGATTTACAAAAAATAAAAACTTTCTATAACCTTTGGTATATAAATATAAAATAAGACCTGCCATAATAACAGTCTTACCAGAACCAGTTGCCATATGAAATAAATTATGAATTTGTTTATTTTTAATCAAATCACTTTCAACATAGGTTATAAAATACCTAAAAGCATCTTCTTGATAATCACGCAAAATGATATTAGGATTTAAGTTTGACTCTATATAGGAAGGCAATTCTTTCAAAGCCCCTATTTTTTTAATAACGTCTAACTCTTGGTACAAATATTGATCAGTCATAACATCACTCCTTGCCATAGAAGCTTCTAGTAAATGTCTTGTCAGACTCACTCACCTTATAATCTTCATCGTCTACATCTGAAAAATTTACATATAGCTGGTTTTTATTTAATAGCTCCATCACAAGATTCTTTTGCTCATCAAGGCTAAGCTTATCAAAATCATCTTCACTTTCTTTTAAATCACTAGGAAGGACAGAAGGAATTAATTTTCCATTGTCTATGGACTTATTCAAAACAATTTTAACTTGATAAGTATTTTCCGCTTTTTCTAGTTCATTGACTAGACTTTCATTATCTTCTAAAAGTTCACAGTAAACAAAAGATCCACCACCTTGCCAGTTTACTGATTTAGAAATGCCAAACTCAAAACCATCAACGACTTTTTGTAATCTTTCTAAGCCAATGAATATTTGTTCACTCATTTGCTCTATTCCTATATATTTTCTCCCCAATTTATGAGCAGTTGCCGCTGTTGTTCCGGAACCAAGGTGATAATCTAATACGATATCTCCTTTATTACTTCCCATTTCAATAATTCTTTGAAGTAATTTTTCTGGCTTTTGTCCAGAAAAGTCTAATAATTCAGATCTGTATCTATCTGTGGAATATATATCATCCCACCAATCTTCAAGTTTTTTCCCTTGAGCTTCTGCTTTTTCTTTAAAATCCTCTTTAGTATCAGCATTTCCAAATACCTGACCTGTATTATGAACACCACTCTTATGCTTAACATACGGCTGATTAAATAATGTATTTTCTCCATTGCCATAATATAAAATATCATCATGCTTTCTTGGTAAAAACCTAGAGCTTCCTGATGGGCCAGTGTAACACCAAATAATATTATTTTTAAAATTTTCTTTTCCAAAAATATCATCCATTAATACTTTTGCATAATGAGATTCATTAAAATCCAAGTGTACAAATATAGATCCATCTGGTTTTAGTAATCTTTTAGCTATAGTAAACCTATTTTTCATAAATGTTAACCAAGTTGAATGATTAAATTTATCATTATACTTAAATGAATCTCCTCCAGTGTTAAAAGGAGGGTCAATGTAAATAAGCTGCACTTGACCTTCATATCTTTCTAATAAAGACGACAAGCCAGCCAAATTATTTCCTTTTATAATTAAGTTATCATCTTCTTTAAATTCTATATTTTCTTCTATTCCGTCTTTTGTGTATCTCTTGGCATTCCCTAAAACTTTTGGTGCTAGTAGTCTATTTACCTGATCTGGGGCTAGGGTTTCATTATAAAAAATTTCATCTCTTTTTTGGTCTTCTTTAGTTTGTCCACCTTCAAGGACACAGTCTTTATAAGGCCATACCAATGAAACATCTAGTTTTTGACTAATTAGATTATTATTAGAATCAACAAGACCTATCTTATTTTTATACATAGTAAAAGAATCTGAAAGAAATTCTTTTGATTCTAGGACCCATACAAATTTATTTTTATCAAAAACATATATGTCATCAACTTTAGTAAAAAAAGCTTCTTTCAATAAATCATTATTTAGCAAGGCCTTTAATAATTTCTCATCATTAGCTCTTGCTGCATCTGATACCTTAGTCTTGATAATTTGATTAGATTCCCCAAAAAAACGTTCATCAAAGCTCAATACCTTTTTTAATTCGTCTAAAAATTTCATAACTACCTCACATACTCCATAACATCTTCAACTCCACAATCCAACACACAACAAATCTTTGCTATAGTTTCTAAATCAATTCTTTTAACTTTATTATTACAATAAGAATTAAGTTGCGTCCTTTGAAGGTTTGCTTCTCTTTCTAATTTGTTTTTGCTTATATTTTTTTCTTCTAAAACCTGGTCTATTTTAAAAATAATTTTCCCAAAGTTTTGCATAAAGTTCTCTCCCTTATAATTTTTAAAATCGGTATTTCAATTAATTATATTATATCATATTTTCAAAAACTTCTTACAGGTCTAAGATTCTTATTTTCTTTGAAGTATATCTAAACTTATATCATATCTTATTTAAAGATTATAGACAATCAAAAAGACCGCAGATTTTAACTACGGTCTAATTTTTTGTCCAAATGTAAACCACTTGGAACTATTATTCAATTTATTCTTTTTTACAAATGTTCCCATTTTAGTCCCAGCTACAGTTTTTTATCTTCTGTAACCGTTGATTTTACAAGGTTTTTTGTTTTTTTGCTACTATTCCCATTCAATTGTTGCTGGTGGTTTACTTGTAATATCGTAAACTATTCTATTGATGTGATCTACTTCGTTGATTATTCTTACTGAAGTTTTATCTAATACTTCGTATGGGATTCTTGCCCAATCAGCTGTCATGAAGTCTGTTGTTGTTACGGCCCTTAGTGCTAATGTATAGTCGTAAGTTCTGAAATCTCCCATTACTCCGACTGTTCTATTGTTAGTGATTACTGCGAAGTATTGGTTGATGTCTTTGTCGATTCCTGCTTTTGCAACTTCGTCTCTGAATATATAGTCTGCTTCACGCAACACTTCTAATTTTTCTTCAGTGATTTCTCCCATAACTCTGATTCCTAATCCTGGTCCTGGGAATGGTTGACGATATACCAAATATTCTGGCATTTCTAATTCTAATCCCAATCTTCTGACTTCGTCTTTGAATAAATCGCGAAGTGGTTCGATTAAATCTTTGAAATCAACTACATCTGGAAGTCCTCCAACGTTATGGTGAGATTTGATAACGGATGCATCGCCTTGTCCAGATTCTATTACATCGGGATAGATTGTCCCTTGCGCTAAAAAATCTACAGATCCGATTTTCTTAGCTTCATCTTCAAATACTCTGATGAATTCTTCTCCGATGATTTTTCTCTTTTGTTCTGGATCTGATACGCCTTTTAATTTATCTAGGAATCTGTCTTTTGCATCTACTCTTACGAAGTTCAATTCGTCATTTTTGAATGCGGCTTCGACTTCGTCGCCTTCATTTTTTCTCATCAAACCATGGTCAACGAATACGCATGTCAAGTTTTTGCCGATAGCTTTTGATAGAAGTGATGCACATACGGAACTGTCTACCCCACCTGATAATGCCAACAAAACTTTTTTGTCGCCTACAGTTTTTCTGATTTTTTGGATTTGTTCTTCCAAGAAGTTTTCCATTGTCCAATCTCCATCAGCTTTACAGATTTCATAAAGGAAGTTTTTGATAAGTATTTTACCTTCAACTGTATGATTAACTTCTGGGTGATATTGAACAGCGTAGATTTTCTTGTCTTCATTTGCAATTGCTGCTACTGGGCAAGAGTCCGTTGTTTGAATGATGTCAAATCCTTCTGGTTTTTCTGATACGAAATCAGTGTGACTCATCCACACGATGCTTTCGTCGCTCATATCTTTTAAGATAGAACTTTGATTTGCAATTTTGGCATTAGTTTTACCAAATTCACGATTTTTTGCCTTTTCAACAACTCCACCAAAATCTTTGGAGATAAGTTGCATTCCGTAGCACATTCCCAAAATAGGAATATTTAATTCAAAAATTTCTTTATCGATTTGTGGAGAATTTTCTTCGTAAACGCTGTTTGGTCCGCCTGTGAAGATTATCCCGATCGGTTGTTTTTCCTTAATAGCATTCAATGCTTTTTTGTAAGGAACAACTTCGCAGTACACGTTCAAATCTCTTACACGACGAGCGATTAGTTGATTATATTGTCCTCCAAAATCTACCACAATAACTAATTGATGTTTCATTTCTACTCCTAATTATTAGTTAAATATTTTTCTATATAGTCTTCGTAATTCATTGATACGTCACGATAAGTTCCGTCATCAAATATTTCAATAATTCTATTTGCAACAGAAGATACAAATTGGTGATCGAGTGATGTGAACAAAATATTTGATTTGAATGTAATCAAGCCGTTATTTACGGCTTCGATACTTTCCAAATCCAAATGGTTTGTAGGTTGGTCGAACACCAAGACATTGGCTGGTGTTACCATCATTTTGGAAAACATCATTCTGACTTTTTCGCCCCCGCTAAGAACGTTGGCTTTCTTCAAAGCTTCATCACCTGAAAAAAGCATCTTTCCCAAAAATCCTCTGATGTGAATTTCAGATTTTTCTTCGCTGAATTGTCTCAACCAATCAATCAAATTCAAATCGCAATCTTCGAAGAACCTAGTGTTATCTTTTGGAAAATACGTGTGAGTTATAGTTTGTCCCCATTTGTATTCTCCTGTATAATCATCATCGTTTCCGTTGATTATTTCGAAGAATTTCGTGATGGCGATTTCGTTTCCAATGAATCCAATCTTATCTCCTTTGTTTACCCTGAAGCTCAAATTATCGATAAGCTTGTTGCCATTTTGTTCTACAGTCAAGTTTTCTACATTTAGAATTTCATTACCAACTTCTCTTGAAAGCTCGAATCCAACGAATGGATAACGTCTACTAGATGGTTTAATGTCATCCAATGTGATTTTATCGAGAAGTTTCTTCCTACTTGTAGCTTGTTTGGATTTTGATTTATTTGCAGAAAATCTTTGAATGAAATCTTGAAGTTCTTTGATTTTGTCTTCTTTTTTCTTGTTTTGTTCTTTTTGCATTCGAAGTGCAAGTTGGCTTGATTCATACCAGAAATCGTAGTTACCAACGAACATATTAATCTTTCCGTAGTCGACATCGACCATATGAGTGCACACTTCGTTTAAGAAATATCTATCGTGAGATACTATGATTACAATTCCTGGAAAATCCATCAGAAAATCTTGTAGCCACAATATTGCTTTCAAATCCAAACCATTTGTAGGTTCGTCTAGTAGTAATATTCCTGGATTTCCGAACAAAGCTTGTGCCAATAACACCTTTACCTTGTCAGATTCTTTCAAATCTTTCATCAACATAAAATGTTGTTGTGTCGTTATTCCCAAACCTTGCAGCAAAGATGAACTTTCCGCTTCTGCTTCATATCCTCCAAGTTCTTGGAATTCTGCTTCTAATTCCGCTGCTCTCATTCCATCTTCATCGCTGAAATCTGGCTTCATGTATATAGCATCTTTTTCTTTTTGGATATCGTAAAGCTTTTTGTTTCCCATCAAAACTGTATCCATTACGCTGTTTTCTTCAAAAGCGTAGTGATCTTGGTTAAGTTTTGATAATCTTGTGTTCTTATCTATCGTGACATTGCCTTTTGTAGGCTCTTTTTCTCCGGATAAAATTTTGAGGAATGTAGATTTCCCAGCACCATTCGCACCAATAACTCCGTAACAGTTACCTGGATTAAAAATTAGGTTAACATCCTCAAATAATTTTTTATCGGGGAATATGACACTTAAATTGTTAACTGTTAACATCTAAATCCCTCCAATACTCACATATTATACCATAAAAGTATTATCAAGTCTTGATATCACAATATTTGGATACATTTTTCAATTCAAAAACAACCATTTAATTTTGAAAAATAAATGGTTGTTAATTTTATAAATTTATATTTTGCTCAATCCTTTTACAAAAGTATTTTTACTTAGTTTCTTAAATTTTCTGTACCTAAATTCTAAAGTATATACTTATTTAAAAAATTAATTTATTCAAAAATTAGTCCAAATTAATCGCAACTTTTGTTTCTGTTTGTTTGCAAACTCCGCATTTTTTTGCTTTTGGATCAATTTTTTGTAATACTTCAAGAGATTTATCCACATCTTTTGCATCTACTACAATTACCATTCCAATTCCCATATTAAATGTGGAGAACATTTCTTTTGTTTCGACATTTCCCCATTCTTGAATAGCTTTGAACACAGGATCAATTTCTGATTCTTTTAAGTCAAATTCTATTCCTATATTTTCAGGCAACATTCTAGGCACGTTTTCGTACAATCCACCACCTGTGATGTGAGCAATTCCTTTGATTTGAACTTCTTTTAATAAAGCTGATATTTCTTTTTCGTAAATTCTCGTAGGAACCAAAAGTCTTTCTCCAACTGTAGTATCTTCAAATTTGTCGGATAATTTCACATTTGCCATATCCAATGCCGCTCTTACAAGTGAAAATCCATTGCTGTGAACTCCGCTTGATGACAAAGATATTGCAACATCGCCTTCTTTAATGCTACTTCCGTCAATTATTTTTTCGCGGTCTACGATTCCAACTGCAAATCCCGCCAAATCATAATCATTTTCTTTGTACAACCCTGGCATTTCGGCAGTTTCTCCACCGATTAATGCACATTCTGATTGTGTACAACCTTCTGCTACCCCACGAACCAAATCTGCCATTTTTTCTGGTTTTAAACTTCCTGTAGCGATGTAATCCAAGAAGAACAATGGCTTTGCTCCTTGGCACAAAACATCATTAACACACATTGCAACCAAATCAATACCAACTGTATCGTGTTTGTCTAGTTCCATGGCTAATTTGATTTTTGTTCCAACGCCATCAGTTCCACTAACCAATACAGGTTCTTTCATATCGGAGATTTCTGGTTTAAATAAACCAGCAAATCCACCGATACCTGTTAGAACTTCTTTTCCATGAGTTTTCTTTACGATTTCTTTTATGATTTGAACTTCTTCGTAACCTTTTTCTTTATCTACACCAGAATCTTTGTAAGTTAATCCCATTATATTTCTTCTAACTCCCTGTCAGAATCAATGACACCTTGTTTCATTTCTTCTTTGTAATCTTTTAATTTTTGAGCTAGTTTTTCGTCAGACAAAGCAATCATTTGAGCTGCTAAGATAGCTGCATTTTCTCCACCATCGATTGCTACAGTTGCAACTGGAACTCCTTTAGGCATTTGAACTATTGAATACAAAGCATCCATTCCAGCAAGTGCAGATCCTTTTACAGGAATTCCTATAACTGGTTTTGTTGTCATTCCAGCTGTTACTCCACCTAAGTGTGCTGCTTTTCCAGCGATTGTGATGTAAACTTTGCAGTCGTCTTTTTCAACAGTTTCTTCTAAAACATCCAATGCTCTGTGTGCTGAAATAACTGATACTTCATAAGATAGATCAAATTTTTTCAACATTTTAGTAACTTTTTTTGCAACTTCAATATCTGAACTGCTTCCCATTATTAATCTAATATCCATTGTTTACTCCTATTTTTTTGTATAGTTTGGAGATTCTCTAGTAATTGTAATATCATGTGGATGATTTTCTACAAGTGTTGCTGGAGAAATCTTCACGAATTTTGATTTTTCTTTTAATTCAACTAAGTCTTTGCTTCCTACATAACCCATACCTGAACGAAGTCCACCAACTAATTGATAAACAACTTCTGCTACAGATCCTTTGTAAGCAACTCTACCTTCTACTCCTTCTGGAACGTATTTTTTAGTGTTATTTTGGAAATATCTGTCTCCACTTCCAGCTTTCATAGCTCCAAGCGAACCCATTCCTCTGTATTCTTTGTATTGTCTACCTTCTAATACAACTAATTCTCCAGGACTTTCTTCAGTACCAGCGAACAAGCTACCTGCCATGATAACAGATGCACCTGCTGCTAATGCTTTTGTAATATCTCCTGAGTATTTAATACCACCATCGGCAATGATTGGAATACCGTGTTTATCAGCTTCTTTTGCACATTCGATTATAGCTGTCATTTGAGGAACACCTATACCTGTTACAACTCTTGTCGTACAAATAGATCCAGGTCCGATACCAACTTTAACACAATCTGCCCCAGCTTCTATCAAATCCCTTGTAGCATCTGCTGTTGCAACATTACCTGCGATAATTTGAAGATCTGGGAAAGCTTCTTTTAATTTTCTTACAGCATTCAAAACTCCTCTTGAATGACCGTGAGCTGTGTCGATTGTTACGACATCAACTTTTGCATCTACTAAAGCTTGACATCTTTCAATCATATCATTAGTGATACCAACAGCTGCACCAACTAATAATCTTCCTTGTGAATCTCTTGCTGAATTTGGATATTGGATTGTTTTTTCAACATCTTTTGTAGTGATAAGGCCTTTTAATTTGAAGTTTTCATCTACAATTGGAAGTTTTTCAATCTTGGCATTCATCATTTTTTCCAAGGCTTCATCCATTGATATGTTTTCGTGACCTGTGATTAATCCTTCTTTAGTCATAACATCACCAATTGGAAGTTGTTCGTCTTTTACGAATCTAACATCTCTGTTAGTTAGGATTCCGACTAAAGTCATATCATCATTAACTATAGGTACACCGCTAATTCTGTAGTGACTCATCAATTTCAAAGCATCAACGATTTTGTCATCTGCAGATAAGTAAAAAGGATCAGTAATTATTCCATTTTCTGAACGTTTAACTCTATCTACTTCTCTTGCTTGTTCTTCAATAGTCATGTTCTTGTGAATAATTCCGATCCCGCCTTGTCTCGCCATAGCGATAGCCATTTTTGACTCAGTTACAGTGTCCATTCCTGCTGACATCATAGGAATGTTCAATTCAATTTTTTTAGTTAATCTTGTTTTCAAGATAGTTTCATTAGGTAACACTTCTGATGGACCTGGTACTAGAAGTACGTCATCAAATGTTAATCCTTCGCCGATAAATTGCATAATACCCTCCTCATAAAATAAATAAAAACTTTGTTAAAAATTTTTAATGTTGAGAATAAATTTACCATACAAATGATCACAAGTCAAGCAAATTTATTCCTTTTATTTTCTTTACAGTTATTATATCAGAAATACAAATTTTTGAGCAAGAAAAAAGCACCAAAAAAACTTTTTGATGCATAAATCTTCTATAATAATTCAACATTTATTTGTTCTGCTACTTCGTTTATTTTATCTGCGTCCAGCTTTTCAACTTCTGAAACTCTCGCATTTAATACGCCAAGAGATAAAGCCTTCAAAACAGTTTCCATTACGCCTTCTTCATCATCCAAGAATTTCGCCAAGCCAGCCACAGTAGCATCTCCACTTCCGACAGTTCTTTGAATTTTGTATTGAGGAACAGAAATCCTGTACAAATTATCTTTGTATTTTAAAATTGCTCCGTATTTTCCATTGGTAACCAAAACTATTTCAATATCATCTAGCAACTCGTTTTCAAAGATGTTCTTCAAATACTCAGAATCTTTGTTTATGAAATCTTCTGAAGAAATATCTTCTGTTAAACCAATGATTTCCTTAAATTCGTAGAAATTAGGCTTGATAGCAAATGGTTTATAATTATTTTCCAACACTTTTTTAGTCACTTGTCCATTTGTATCCAAAATAATCTTGCTATTAGCTTTTAGAATATCCATAGTTTCTTCGACAAAATCTTCGGATAAACCGTTCATCAAACTTCCACTGATTACTGCTATATTGTAATTTTTTCCGATTTCTTTAATAAGTGACATAAAAGTTCTTTCAAATCTAGAATCAATTTTGTTAGTTTTTTCAAAGATTTCAAATTGCTTATCGCCATGAATTACTCTAATGCAGTTTCTTGTGTCGACATTTGTAAAAATAAAGTCGTGCTTGATATTCACATCGTCTAACTTGTCGATTACATAATCTCCATTACTTCCTCCAATAAAGCCTGTAACCATGAAATCTGCCCTCAACAAATCCAAAACTTTGGACACATTTATCCCTTTGCCTCCAGGCGTTTTGTACGCATCATCAACAACATTTACTCCATTAGTATCCAGCTCATCCATTTCGTAAATCACATCAATAGCAGGATTCGCAGTTATACAAAGTATCATTTTATTCCCCTCTTCAAATTAATTAAAAATTTAGCTTTTATTAAATATACCCAATAATTTAGTTTTTTAAATTATTTAGATAACTTTGATGTAAGAATAACTTCAGCAGCCTTCAATCCGTCAATCGCACTTGATACGATTCCTCCAGAATATCCACTACCTTCGCCAATCACGTATAAATTATCAACATTTTCACTTCTTAACAAATCATCTCGATCCATTCTCACTGCACACGATGTTCTCGTTTCAACTCCTGTGAGTATAGCATCATCCATTGAAAATCCGTGAAGCTTGTTGTCCATCATTTTAATCGCAGTTTTAATGTAATTTGTAACATGCTCTGGGTAAATATCATTCAAATTGCTCAAAACATATCCCGGTTTTACAGTAGGTTCAACTTCTCCGATCTTTTCAGATTTTTTATCATCCATAAAATCTTTTACCAACTGAACTGGAGCATTGTAGTTCGCTCCTCCCAATTCAAAAGCTTTGCGTTCGATTTCTTGTTGAAATCTAATCCCGTCTAATAAATTATGTCCATAAGTATCTTCATCTATACCACACACAATCGCACTATTTGCGTTTTTGCCGTCTCTTTTGTGAAAACTCATACCATTGACGCACAATTCATTTTCTTCACTAGAAGCATTGATTACATATCCGCCTGGACACATACAGAAAGTGTACACTCCTCTTTTGTTTTCTTCAGAATAAGAAAGCTGATAAGTCGCACTTGGAAGATCTCTGTCGCATTTATATTGTGCAAAATCAATCATTTTTTGTGGATGCTCAATTCTAAAACCAACCGCAAAAGGTTTGTTCGTCATTTTAATTTTGTCGGCTAACATCATCACCGTGTCTCTAGAACTATTTCCAAGAGCCAAAACGTAATAGTCAGATTGAAATTTTCTATTATGCGATTTTATTCCCACACATTTTTCATTTTCAATTTCGACATCGTCGATTAATGTATCGAATTCAAATTCACAACCCATTTTGATAAGGTCATTTCTCATATTCACAATTACTTTTTGCAATTCATCGGTTCCTATGTGAGGCTTGGAGTCATACATAATTTCACTAGGAGCGCCGTAGTCCACAAAAGTCTTCAAAACTTCCCTGACTCTTTTGTCTTTGGAACGTGCAGTTAATTTGCCGTCAGAAAAAGTTCCAGCTCCACCTTCTCCAAATTGCACGTTACTGTTTGTGTTAAGCTTACCAGTATCCAGGAATTTGTTGATATCTTCAACTCTTTTGGATACCTCGCTTCCTCGTTCAATAACTTTCACCTTAGCTCCTTTTTTCGCTAATAAATACGCACAAAACAATCCCGCAGGACCACTTCCAACAACTGTGACGCTTTTCGAATTATCGACATCTTCTAGGTTAAAATCTTCTTCATGATATCTTTCGCAATTTTTGATTGATTTTATTTTTTTATCAGACAAATCAACATCCACGATAACTTGGTAATTAAACAGAATTCCCCTTCTAGCATCAATTGATTTTCTGTAGATTTCATAATTGAAGTTTTTCATTCCAATCATTTTAGAGATTTTTTTCTTCAATTCGCTTTCGTCGTCATTTTTTAATTTTATATTTCTAATAATAATCATAATTTTCTCTCTTTCATTTGTTACTTGTATTATATCATTATTTAAATAGAAATATTTATTGCCCTTACATTAGGATTTTTAAATCCACACTTAAAAAGCTGCCTACCAAAGTAGACAGCTCTCAATTTATTTTTCTTCAAACATTTCCTCTAATATATCTATTGCATCATTCACAGCTTGTGGACATTTTCTTTGCATCGTGTTTTCTTGTTCGATTTTTTCAAGATTTTCTGCTATATTATCTCCCAATATTTCTTCACAAATTATCGTAGATTGTTTTTCTTTGAATTTGGTATCGAATTCGAACATTTTTTTTACTAATTCAACTTTCTTTTCGCCTTCATTCGGCTTTGAATGTCCGTATTTGATTCCTAAAACCATGTAGGCACCAGTTACTGCTCCACATGTCATTCCTTTGTACATTCCACCTGTAAATGGTGATGCGATTTTTGTAACAAGTTCCTTATCTACGCCCAAATCATCTGCGAAATATCTCAAAACAACTTGCGCACAATCTATTCCTTCTGTAAATTGTTGCCAAATTTCTTCGTTAGTTAATTTACTCATCCAATGCACCTCCACAACTTGATCCACTACCTGCAGTACAACCGTAGCAGTAATCTTTCCACACGATTTCTCTGGATAAATCCTTCACATCGATTAAATCTTTGATGTTTGTGTAGTCTTTCATTGGGACTTTTTCTGCTAAGTGGAAGTCGCAATCGTGAAGATTTCCTAAGCTATCCACAGAAATTTGGAATCTACACATTATATTTTCACAAGTTTCTTCATTGTAATTATCTTCCAACAATTTCATGTAATCTTCGTATTCGCCTTTTTCAATTAAAAAATCTTTGAAATATCCAATAGGCATATTTGTAATAGTGAACAAATTATTAAACACAACATCCTTCTTTTTCAATTCGCGTTCATAATCTGATTGAAGATTGGATTGTTCTGGTGGCAAGAATCCACCAAGTGGATTATAAACTAAATCCAATTCTTTTTCAGTTCCATAGCCAATTTCGTTAAGCTTCTTCAAGTTAGCTATGACTTTGTCGTATACGCCATCTCCTCTTTGGCTATCTACGTTATCTTCTGTGTAGCAAGGAAGAGATACGATAATTTTGATTTTTTCTTTATCAAATAAATCCATTAATTCCTTGTTTTTTTCGATATCTGTTGCGTTTGTTCTAATAATAAGTTCGTCTACTCTTTTCAAACATTCCTTCATAAACCACACAATTTCTGGATGTGTTGTTGGTTCTCCACCTGTAATATCCACAGTTTTCATCTTGTGGTTATCCAAAAACTTCAAGCAATCTTCCATAGTTTCTTTGCTCATTTCTAAGTTTTCGCTGTTCTTCATAACGTGGCAGTGTTTACAACGCAAATTACATTTTTCAGTAATGTTTAATTGTAGCGTTGTGATATCGCCAGTTGTTTTATATTTTTCAGGAATTCTATCTTCGAATCTCATTTTCTCCCCCTAAATTTTCCTTTTAATGCATTTTTGAAAAAGCTTGGATCGCATTTTTCATCTATACCAACCATTTTACTTACAAAGTGGTGCACTTCATTATTTGCCACAAACTTGGACGAACAAGTCGCACAATAAGTATATATTTTTTCGTTTTTAATGGAGTTTTGCATTTGAGTTGCGATGTCTTTTTCGCTTTTTCCTGCAATTCCACCTGCTCCACAGCAGTTTGTACTTATGTATTTATTGTTAAATCCTTTGATATGATTTTTGATTTCTTCAAAAATTATGTGATTATATCGGTCAGAGCATGGGAAGAACACATTTACTTCCTCATCAATATCTTGTATCATATCTCTTTCTTCAAGCCATTTAAAAATCGTAATAACTTCAACCGACAAATTTTTGTAAAATTTGTGGAAACAATTTGGACACACGCACACTATTCTTTCCACTTCTTTGTCTTTGAGTTCTTTTTCAAACCTTTCCATATAATTATTTTCAAATCCAGTATAATCACTTGGAAGATTGCAACAATCAATTGAATAATCAAATCCTTCTTTGTTGAACAATTCCATTAAATATTTTGTAGTATCTGGATAAAATGCTGGGAAATTACAGCCCAAATACAACAAATCTTTTGTTTTTCTTTTAGATTTGTTTTTGAAGAAATAGTTTTCTTTTTGTTTTTTTACTGATTCGAATTTAGGATTTTGTTTTCTTAAAATAAGAGAAATCTTTTTTCCATCCAAATCAACCGGACACACCGCTTTGCATTTTTGACACAAGAAACAAGAAAATGCCAAGTCTTGTCTGTCAGCAAAATCTTTTAAATTAATCTTGTATTTCGTCAAAAAAGGACAACATTTTGTGCATTTACCACAGTCAATGCACTTGTCCTTAACTTCTTGTAAGTAATCATTTGTACTTTTGTTTGATATCATCTACCTTTTCCCCCTTGCGATACATATGTTGACATTTCTGCATCATCCACATAGTTCTAAAAGGCCCATTTTTCTGAAATCTACGCGATGAAGAATATATCTTCATTTTTGAAAGAAAAATTTTGTATCCTTTTTCCTTTACTCTAATTGAAAAATCGTAATCTTCCATTAAATCAATATTTTTGAATCCACCCATCTCATCGTAAAACGCTCTCGTGAAAAACATTCCCTGATCTCCGAATGCGATGTTTCTTTGTCTGACACGATTACTAGAATTAAATGCGACAATTTGCATTATGAACTGTTTTGGAACAAACGAAATGCTGAAACAACCCATTTTATAATTTTGTAAAATTGATTTGATTTCTTCTTTTGGATTTTCTTTGAAGAAAGTATCCGCGTGAAGAATCAGAATTATTTCCCCTGTTGAATTTGCAATTCCATTTATAATTTGATTGCCACGACCCTTGATGCTTCTAATTGGATTATATCCTCTGTCTCTGATTTTTTCAAACGTGTCGTCATCTCCACTTACGCTGAAAATCACCTCAAACTCATCATCAAAAACATCCAGGTGGTCGATAAACCTATCGATTTTGTCAGATTCATTATACACTGGCACTATTACTGAAATCATTCGCTTTTATAAACTCCCATATATTATCCAAAAATTCATCAGACAAATATGCTTTTATCTTTTCAAAAGTAAATCCACTATCTCTATTCTCATCCACGTATTGAGTATATGCCATTGAACACCAAGTTATTCCTCTGAGACATGTGAACAACAAATATTTTACGAATTTTTTCCTGTCGACTTTTACTTTTGCTACTTTATCATACTCGTCCAAGAAATCATACATAGTGTCCATATCAAATATTACATCCGTCTTCCAAAAAGTCGTCGTTGGTGCCAAAAAATGCGCCAAATCTTGCTCACGCTCTCCTATAATCGGTTTTTCCCAATCTATAATATAAGATTTATCTCCAATTATAAAATTTTTATTGTTTAGTTCAGTGTTGATAAGACATGGATTTTCAAGTATAGAATCCAGTCCCAAATTTTTGATGTATTTTAGCATATCTGAAATTTTCTTTTCAGTAGATTGGCTTTTCTTATCCCATTTTTGATAATTAGAAAACATCTGTGTAAATTCGTCGAACATCATATTAAAAGGACTGTCTGCTTTTATAAAATCTTGTCCTGTCACATCTAATGAGTGGATTTGTGAAAGCAAATATGCTGCAATTTTTAAATCAGTATGATAATCCAAATCCCTTCCTATCAAGTATTCTTCCGTAAGATAAGAAATTCCCGATAGCTCATCACGTTTTAAATCGTAAACCTTGGCAGTTACATTTGATTTTTCTAAAAACTTGAGCGCATTATACTCGTATTCAATTTGATTATCCAAATGCATTTGTGATCCACGCGCAATTCTTATCAAATAATCATCATCTATCAGATAGTTCGAATTGTACTCGCCTTTACCAAGTAACTTCACATTTTCAGATTGTGATATGTATTTTACAAAATCAATGTCAGTGTCAATATCATGGGTTTCTTTCAGTTTATAATAAGACAAATCATGTTCAATCAAACTATTTTCCAAATCGTTTTCTACATTAGGATTTGAATATTTTTTATTCTCAAACAACACATCGTACGCTTTTTTCATTCCAATGAGACTATAACCGCCGTCTTCAGTTGGGCTGAACACAACATCATTGAGGTCTAATTTGTCAAAAGCTTCATCGAAAATCTCACCATCAAAATCAATGATGTCTGATCCGATTAAAATAACCTTGGAATAGGATTGTGACAAAACTTCTTTGATAGAATTATTCATCCTTTGACCGATATCATCTCCCGTTTGTCTTATACATTCATAAGGAGAATTTTTCGTGTAATCGTCAAATAATTCATCTGGAGTTAGAGACAAAAAAACTTTGTAGTTTTTGATAGCATTTAAGTTTTTTTCTATCAAATTATTACTCATAATTATCCTTTGTTCTTCTGATAAAATTGTAGATAATCTTGTTTTAGATTTTTTATTTGGAATTTTAGTCATTAAAATTACTGCGTTCATTCAATCTCCTGTAAAAAAAGCGGCCCATATTCTGAGCCGCATTAATTTTAAAAACTATTTTACTAATTCGTAGTCGTGTTCTTTAGTTCCATCTAAAGAGTTGAATACGTCTTTGTTTCCTCTGTCGATTAATTTTTGTGCTAATTGACCAGATTTATTTCCAGAATAGCAATAAGTGTAAACTGGTTTATCTGTAGGAATTTCTGATAATCTTGCATCTGCTTCATCTAATGGAATGTTAATTGCATTTTTGATATGACCTTCATCATAATCTTTTTTATCTCTAACATCAACTATTACGTTGTTAGTATCTTCAGATGCTTTTACTAAATCTTCTGGTAAAATGTTAGCGAATTTAACTAATTTGTATTCAAATTTCTTAACGCCTTCTGCGTTTGTAACATCTTTGAATCCGTTATTTACTAAAATTTCAGCAGCTTTTTGGCTTTTCTTTCCTGTGTTGCAAACTGTGATTACAGCTTTATCTTTGTAAGCATCTAATTTAGAAACTTCTTGTTCAAAAGTGTCGATTGGCATATTGATAGCCCATTTAACGTGACCTTGGTCGTATTCTTCTTTGCTTCTAACGTCAACAACCAATACAGTTTCTTTTTTCTTCTTATCTTGTTCGATAGCTTCAAGATCAGCGCCTTTCATTTCTTTGATGGCTGCTTTTTCTTCAGTTTTTTCTTCAGTCTTTTCTGCTGGTTTTTCAGCATTTTGTTCTGTTTTAGTATTATTGTCAGCTGGTTTATCTGAATTATTTGAACATCCAGTAACAGTTAAAGCTGATACTAAAGCTAATGTTAATAAAAGTTTTTTCACTATAAATTCCTCCTAAAAATCTTTTCCATAACATTGTATCATACAGACACAACAAATTCCAAGATTCATTTATTGAAATTTTCTATAAATGATTTTGAGTATTAATTTTTATCTCTTATTCCACAGCTTATCGCATCAACAGGGCAGGCATTTTTGCATCTTGCACATCTAATACATTCCTTATGATTGCAGTTTTTCGTAGGATCCACGTTCATTTGGCAAACTTTCTTGCATCTTCCACAACTAATACATTTGTCTTTGTCCAATCTATATTTAAAAATAGAAACCGGATTGAAAAATGAATAAATCGCACCCAAAGGACAAATATATTTGCAGAAAGGTCTGTAAATAATTATTGAAATTAAAATCGTAAGTATCAGAATAGTTCCCTTCCAATAATACAAAAATCCAATCGCTCCTCTCATGCTTTTGTTGAGTAACACGAGAGGAATTCCTCCTTCAAGCATTCCTATCGGACAAATCAGTTTACAAAAATACGGAGAGCCTTGTCCCAAAATATCCACCACAAACATCGGCAAAATTATTACAAAAATTAGCAAAATAAAATATTTTAATTTTCTCAAATGTTTATCGTATTTAAAAGTTTTTATCTTTTTGAAAAAAGGGATTTTGTATAACAAATCTTGAATCAATCCAAACGGGCACAACCATCCACACACAAATCTTCCCATCAAAGCTCCAATAAAAAACAAAAATCCTACTATGTAATAGCTAAACTTAAAATTAGAGTTTCCAATTACAGCTTGTAATGAACCAATCGGGCAAGAGCCTTTGGCTCCGGGGCAAGAATAACAATTCATCCCCGGAACGCAAATTTTCTTGAGGTTTCCACCGTAAATCTTTCCGGTTTTAAAACCCTCTACATAAGAATTTGTAATCAAAAACCACAGCGATTGGAAAGCGTGTCTGAAATTATCCATTATTTTATATCTGTTTTTCTTCGTTCCAAAGCTTAGTAAATCTTTAATCTTATCCAATTCCAATACACTCCATGCAAATTCTTATAGCCTTATCCAACACAACTTTTACTTCACCGTTGTTGTAACCGTAATAAATCATCCCAACAGACAAAAATAAAATCGTAACTGAAAATATACGGCTATGAATAAATTTTTCGTACATTTAAATCACCTAATTTTATTTGTTTTTCAAATTAGCTAACTCTTTTTCAATAACTTGTTTCCATTCTTCTTTTGATTTTGCACCAGAATAAGTTTCTCCTACAATATTTCCATTTTTATCGACAAAGAAAGTTTCTGGCATTGCTTGTATTCCGTTTAATCTGCCGTTGAAGTTTGATTTGTCTGGCATTAAAAATGGATATGAAGCTTTTGTTTTTTCTTGAATTAGTTTTGCTTTTTGCAATGCTTCATTATTTGTACCATGATCGTCCACAGTATCTGTGACAACTCCGACGATGTTTATGCCTTTGTTCTTCATTTCTTTTTGAACTTCACTCAAATCAGGAATTTCATTCACACAAGCACTACACCAAGTGGCAAATACATTTACCATTGTAAGGTCGTATTTTGAAAAATCTTTGCTTGAGAAATCTTTGCCATTGATATCTTTTGTGGATAAATTGTTCAAACCCTTAACAGATTTTTTGTCGAATGCTTCTGTGTTTTCCAAATCAGTTTTTTCAGATAATACAAATCCATTTTCAGGACGTGGTTTTTTGTCTATAATATCAATTTGAGTTTTAGCAAATTCTTTTGCAAAACCTTCATCTATTTTACCTTTTGAACTTATGTAGTAAGTGAACTTACCATCTTTTGATTCACCGACTTTTTTGTTATTGTCGCATTTTGTGATTTTGGCGATTTCAGCTTCAGGTATATTTTTGTCAAACATTCCAATAGAACCCACTCTTTCAAGTTCTTTTTGCCATTTTTCGTATCCATCACCCATTTTATCCACTAATGCATTTTTTTGTTCTTCAGTTAATTTGCTGAAAGTAAGCATGGCGTATTTCAATTCCTTGTCGATAGGACTTTGTTCATCCAACATCGCAATCTTCTTGTCTTTCATATCTTTTTTAACTTGTTCTGAAAGCTTGAACTTCATTCCCAAAAACTCATATACAAATTCATCTTTTGGTTGTAGTGAATAATCAGAAGGTTTGAATTTTTCGTTTTCACCGCTTTTATCATCCTTTATTCCCGCTTCTTTTGGGCTTACCACTTTAGTTTCTTTTCCCGTATTTCCACTAGATTTTTGACAACCTACCGCTCCAACGCTAAAACACAAAGCTAGTAGCAAAGTAGTTCCTTTTAATACATTTTTTCTCATAATTTCCTCCATAAAATATCTAAGTTCATATTTAGATAACACGCATTCGTGTGATCTGATATTATATTACGATAGTTTTATGAAATGTTCGTGAAACAAAAAACTTTTTCTAATTAAATCGGAGTTAACAAAATCTATATTTGAGCAAAAAAATAATGCGTTATCAAAAACGCACTATTATTTAAAATTTCTATATATAATTTTGAATTAAACCTCAGTATTTACAATTCCAACAGCAATGCTGCCATTTCCTGAATGGCAAACTAAAACTGGAGATATTAATTCGATATCAAAAGGTAAATTATTTTCAGTTTTTAACTCATCGTAGATTTCACTAGCCTCTTGTTTAGAATCTGCATGTACAACAAATAATTCATTGCCTTTAGATGCATTATTTTTTTCCGATTTAATCAATTTAAGCAAATGTTTTATGGCTCTCTTCTTGCCAATAACTTTATCCACAATGTCTAATTTACCATTTTCCAATTTCAGTATAGGTTTTAGACTTAGTGCATTTCCGATTAATCTTTTGGATTTGCTAATTCTTCCACCTTTTTCAAGATATTTTAAAGTGTCCACTAACAAAAAAATCTTACCGGTCAATTTGATTTTGTTTACATAATCTTCTATCTCATCCAACGACTTGTTTTGCCCCACCATTTCTACAGCTTTTTTAATTAAAATCCCCTGTCCAAGAGATGCCGATAAACTATCAACAATCCTGATATCCACATCATACTGTTCTTGAATAATTCTCTTGGCAATTTCTGCTGATTGGTAAGACCCACTTAGTTCAGATGTTATCGTAAAACATATTATGTCACTGCCTTGTTTTGCTGCCTTTTCAAATTCGATTTTGTAATCGTCAGGACTTGGCTGCGAAGTTTTCGCAAAAAATTGCGAATCATTCTTCATCATCTCCAATAATTCTTCTGATTGTATTTCTATTTTGTCTTTAAGTGATGTATCTTCGTTTATTATTATATTAAATGGAACAATTCCTATGTTGTTTTGTTCCGTATAGGCTTTTTTTAAATCGCAAGCTGAATCTGATATGATTTTTATCATCGTTTGCTCCTCCTAATTAATTTTTTTAATGATAACATTTATTGTTCATGTGGTCAATTATATGTAATTTATATACATAAACTCATTAAATTTTAGCCATTTATACAATATTAACCCAAATTATTACTTTTATCCGAATAATTTATCAAATAAAAACACAAAAAAATCTATTATCAAGCGACTAACTCAATAATAGATTTTCTCATTTTTATTAACTTTTCTTCACAAATTTATGCCCACAATGCGGACAAGTTACTTTGATTTTTCCTTTATTTCTTGGAATTTTCATTTCTTTTTTGCAGTTAGGACATTTAATGTACTTCTTGTCCTTGGAATTTGCGGCTCTGATTTTGTATTTTTCAAAAAAATCAGTCATAGGTTTTACAGCCTTTGAGAATTTTTGATTCTCAATCATTCGTTGATATTTATTAACAGAAAAAACTCTGAAAATTCCGAAATACACAATTAAAATCATCGTAATGACTTCTATAACTCTATTTTTAAATTTTAAATTAATCAAAGAAAGTATCAGAGCGACTACTATCATAGTCTTCGACAAAAAATCCACTCCGTACACTTTTTGCAAATAATTTTTGATTTTATCTTTCATCTATATCCCTCGTCACATATTCTAAAGTTTTTGCAATATCGTCATGAATCACGATATTTGCCATATTATCGTAGCTTGTACGATCTAGATTAATTAGTATCAAATTATCTCCTCTAAAATAATTGATAAGACCACTTGCAGGATACACGACAAGCGAACTTCCAGCTACAATCATCGTGTCTGCCTTGTTAATCCAATTGATTGCTTTTGCAAATTCACTTTGTGGTGGAACTTCTCCGTACAATGTAACATCTGGACGAACAACACCTCCACATTTTTCACATTTGCATGGTCTTTGTTGTTTGTAATAATCCAAATCGTATTTTGCACCACAATTTACACAATAATAATCTCTCAAATTGCCGTGAATTTCTGCGATATTTTTCGTCCCTGCCATTTTGTCTAAGCTGTCGATGTTTTGAGTGATTACTCCAAGTAATTTGTTAGCTTTTTCTAACTTTGTCAGAGACAAATGAGCTTTGTTTGGTTTTACTCCATCGATAATCAAATTTTCCAATACATAATTTTGGAATAAATCGGGACGTGTCACGAAAAATTCGTGACTTAACATATATTCCGGTGAAAAATCGCTGTCGTTTTTCTTGTTGTAAAGTCCCGTTGCTGATCTAAAATCTGGAATTCCAGATGCAGTGGACACTCCTGCTCCACCAAAAAACACGATTTTGTCACTTTGTTCTACAATTTGTTTTAATCTTTCAACATCATTCATTATTTACACTTCCCTTTGCTCTTCTTTCTTGAAATCTAGTTGAAACTGCCAGTATCATCACCGACATAAATATCATAAAACAGCCAAGCAATCTTCTTGGATCTGTAGTTTCGTTAAATAAAATAATTCCTAATATCACTGATGTAATTGGCTCCAAGGTCGAAAAAATCGTGTACGTGCTAACACCAGCATTCACAATGGAAAGTTGAATGAAAAGCGTTCCAAATACGGAAACCAATATCGAAATCACGAATGCAATAATCCACGCATATCTTGATAAAGACAATGTAAAATCTCCAGTAATAAGCCCAAATACAAAAAGCATCGTTGAGTTAATTGTGCAATTGTAAAATGTAACTTTGACACTGTCCATGTTTTTAAGTCCGGATACATCCATATAAATCAAATAAAAAGAATAAGTACAACCAGATGCCACAGCCAAGAACATTCCCAACGGAAAATTACTGCTTCCACCGACATTATTTGCTAGTAAAATTACTCCAATTATCGATGCTATTAGTGAGATGAATTTGTATTTCGTCATCTTTTCATTTAGGAACATAACCGAATAAACTGTAACAATAGTCGGAAAAATAAAATGGATAGAAGTTGCAAGCCCAACGGAAATGTATTGATATGAAGCATAAAGCATTGTCATTGTGATGCAACCACCAATGCTACACATTAAAATCAGTTTTTTCAGTTCTTGCTTTGTAACTTTTAGGCTGACATTTCTGCTTTTCAATGAAATAATCAAAAATGGAATTACGAAAAACCCCCTCAAAAAAGAAGTCATAATTACGTTACTTCCATTGCTCAGAGTTTCTCTAACCATAATCGGTGTAAATCCAAAAATCAACGCCGATATTATGGCGAACATCATTCCTTTAGCTTTTCTCACTATTTATAACACTCCTTTTTTACGCATTTATTATCTTCATAATAAAGCACGATTTCAGAATATTTTCCGTCGTAAATAGCGAAAATTTCACCCATAGAATCGCTATGTCCATCCATGTTTTTTAATTCTTCGTAATCTATAAATTCCAATGTCCCTTCGACATTTTCTTTTACCAATTCTCCAGAAAAATCATCAGTTTCGTACAGAAATCCAACAATTCTGTCGTCGTTGTCAATGTCGTACCAGCTAATCATTCCAACGTATTTTATGTTTTCAATATCCAAATTAGTTTCTTCTTTCGCTTCTCTAATGACAGATTCAGTTATAGATTCTATCTTTTCGACATGACCTCCTGGAAAAGTTAACCCTTCCCAACCGTATTTTTTTACTTTATCTAAAACCAAAACATCATTTCCACGATTTATTTTGATCATATTGCACAAAATATTTTCCATAAATACCTTCTAAATTTTAAATTTTCGAATAATGTAGTCTGCAAATTCTGATGGATTATTGATATCGAAATTATCGAAACCCGGAAATTTCCTGTCGCTGATAACTGCGTATTTGTTCACATCGCTACATACCAAATCATCTGTAAGAGTACATTCGTATTTAATGAAATCTGAATCCTTCATTCCTTCGATAATAATCAAATCAACATCGTCTAATAATTTGATCAAATCATAAATATTTTTACTCCTACCATCTAATTTAAAGTATTTATCGTTAAAAATCAAGGTCTGACAAGCGCCGTACTCTTTGTAATAAAAAGTGTCAGTATCTTTGAAATCAAGCTCAAAATCGTGCCCATCGTGTTTAATTACCGAGCAGGTTTTATCTCTTTTTTTCAATTCATAAACAAGCTTTTTAATAAAAGTAGTCTTGCCACTATTTTTTTTGCCGCAGATACAAATCAAAGGCGTCGCATTTTGTTTCAGTTCTTCTGGATAATTAATATTAACAAATTCATCCTCAAAAATTGTGTATTTCAAATTAACAAATTTCGTATCGATTTTATTAATCAAATTCATCACACGATAATCTTTACTTTCCAGCATTTCTTCCAAAATAGGAATTATTTTTTTCGAAAAAATCCCGCAAGTAGGATAGCATCTTTCATCTGTTTCAAAAATTACAGCTTCATCTGAAAAACTTGCGATAGATGCTGCAAAATCCACCAAATCAGATTTTACATTTATCATATCGCAAGAAGTTATAAATACATATTCATTTGTAGAATTTTTTAAAATCTCCAATATTCCACTCAAAGGTCCCGCATCAATATAAGTGTCCTTTACAGTTTTAATTGGAGAATAATCGGCTGTATTAGATGAAACAATTACTTCAAAATCTTTGAACCTATCTATTAATTCTTCTATAAAAGTGTGACCGTAAAAGTTCAAATCAAACTTGTCTTGACCCATTCTCACGCTTTTCCCGCCAGCCAATATTCCTACAGAAACTCTCATATTTCACCCAAATATATATAATCTACGTTTGAACCCACATACAAGCTTTCATTTTGTTTTTGAAGTAAAAGCGCATTGCAATTTGTCAAATCTTGTAGCATGGAATTTTTGTGCTTATCAAAAATCGTAATCTCAGAATCTTTTACAAAACATCTGACGTATCGTTGAAGCTTCGAAGGTTTCATCGATCCTTTTACAACTTTTCCTTTTTCAAATTGTTTTACATTTAATCCATAATATTTATTGTACAAATCCCAAAATAAAACTTCAAAATTACAAAAAGCTGCAAACGGACTTCCAGAACACGACAACACAATTGTGTCACCTACTTTTGATGCCATCACTGGAGTTCCAGGCTTCATGGCAATTCTATGAAACAAAACTTCTCCGATTTGTTTCATGCAGGTTTCCATTAAATCTTTGTCACCAACACTAACTCCGCCCGTTGTTATAACGATATCTGATTTTTGCGTTAGGTTTTTTATTTCTCTTATAATTGATTGTTCATCATCCATGCAGTTTTTTTGTTCGACAACTTCTACGCCCGAATTTTTTAGAATAGATTTCAATGTAAAAGTAGTTGAACTGTAGATTTTACCTGGAGTATAATCATCCCCTGGATACAACAATTCAGATCCTGTCGACAATAGCCCTACTTTTAATTTCCTATAAACTTTAACTTTTGCATAACCATTTGAAGCCAAAATCGATAAATCAACTGAAGAAATCCTCGTGTTTTTAGGAATTAACAAATCTCCTTTGGACACATCTTCGCCTTCTTTGATGTAGTAATCAAAAGGCTTGTAAGATTTTTTGATTTCAATAAAATCATCAACTACTTCGCAGTCTTCTTGTTTTACAATTGCATCGTAGCCTTGTGGTACGAATGCACCTGTCATTATTCTCACGCAAGTATTTTCTTCGTATTTAAAGTCATTGCAATCACCTGCAAAATTCGTCCCAATAATTTTCTTTTTCGATAATTTGTCAGAATCTTTGCTACTTACAGCGTATCCATCCATTGCACTTTTTGGATAAGGAGGATTGTTGAACTTCGCCAACACATCCTCCGCCAAAACTCTGTTATAAGCATCATCGATATCAATTTCTTCAATATCAGATGCTTTTTCTTGTGTTTTTCTAAGAATTTCCTTAGCTTTTTCTACTTGTAATAACATTTATTCAACCTTATTCACTTTTTAATTTTGTGTTTATATTTCTCATTGTTGGAATCAAAATTCCGCCCAATACATTACCTAAAGTAATGACAATTAGAGCGATAATTGTTTGTGAATTCCACATTCTTGCCATTTGAATGTAAAACATATCTGCAATACAGTGTTCAAATCCGCATAGGATAAATACCATAATACTCATTACAATTCCCAAATATTTTCCAATTTCGTGAGGATTGTTTAAGTATTGATCCACAGCGTGAACAACCATAATATTACAGAAAATACCCAAAACAAACAAACTAATCAAAGTATCGTCTGCTTTTACTTGAACCAATTTCGTGGATTTTTCGATAATTCCCGGAGCAACTCTTGTAAGACGAACCAATTCCGCTACGATAATACTACCAACTAAATTTCCAACCCACACCATCAAGCACCATGGCAAATAAGTTTTCACATCATTACAGAACAGATATCCAACTTTTCCCGTAAACAAATTGTACTTTAAAGTACACACAGCAAAAAGTCCCAAACTGAACATAAATGCTCCAACGATTTTATTGTTTAGGCTCAAAAACACAACTCCGCCCATAGCAATAAATGCCCCTGCCATAATGGCATACAAAAAATCCGCTAATTTTTTCATAACTAATCCTTCTTTCTAAAATCCCTATAAATATTTAAACGACTTTGTTTACAAAAGCCGATTACGGACAGATTATATTTACTTGCTAGTTCCAAAGAAATATCCGTTGGTGCACTTCTAGAAACTATGACAGAAATTCCTGAGTTGATACATTTTTGAACGATTGATGAAGGAATTCTTCCGGAAGTAAACGCAATCAGATCGGATAATTTTTCGCCTTTCAATACAGCTGTTCCAACGGCTTTGTCAAAAGCGTTGTATCTTCCAATGTCATCACATTGGCAAATTATCTCTTCCCCTTTTGCCAAAACAACAGAATGCACATTGCCAGTTTCTTTGAATAATTGAGATCCCGATAAATTGTAATTGGAAATCTTCAACAGCGTTTCTTCATCCCAATCAATCGGAGTGACTTTTTCATTTCTGTTTGTAAAATTGTATGGAACATTTTTGTAATCGCCACTTTCTGTAGTCACATGACTTGGAGTGTTATCGATATCTTTCAACTCAACATTACAAATATTTCCATTAATACGTATATCTACGCTTTGTATATCTTCAGCTCTTAAAATATTTTCCGTGATAAGATATCCCGTCACAAGTTCTTGTAAATCCTTTTCAATACACAAAAGTTTAACAATCGGTTTCGAATTAATATTGATATCCAACAAAAATTCTCTAAGAATAACATCTTCTACTTCTTCTATAACTCCATCGTTATATTTCCTAACCATTACATTTTTTTCAAAATCCATAAAATCTCCTTTATCTTATTATATCAAACAACTTTAGCCGATTCAAATACTATAATTCCAAATTTTTATAATAATTTTGTCACATAATTCTCATTTTAAATATTTTAGAAATAAAAAATCGGCGATAAAAATCACCGATTCAATCAATCATTATTATGTCGTTGTTCTGCTTCTTTTTTGCTGTAAACGCACCCACAGTAATCTTGTCTATACAAATCAAATTCCTTCGATAATTCGATTGATCTCTTGTAGCCATTTTTCTTTTTGAAATCAGAATGCAAGAATTTAGTTTTATGAGTTTGTTCTAATTTTTCTCCGATTTCATTAATCCATTGGCTGTTTTTATGAGGACTAACCGATAACGTCGTCGTTACAAAATCAAAACCCATCTCATCTGCAATGTCGAAAGTTCTGTCGATTCGCAAATCGTAGCACTCATAACAGCGCTGTGATTTCTCTCCCAAATCCTTATAAGGAGCAACTCTTTCGTAAAATTCATCGGGATCGTATTTGTCAACGATTATGTCAATAGGATATTTTGCTTTTGTATTTGCGATGACTTTTTTCTGCTCCATAACTCTCTTATCGAACTCAGATTGTGGAGAAATATTTGGGTTGTAAAACAAAATAGTTATCTTAAAATACTGTGACAAATATTCCAAAACATAACTAGAACAAGGACCACAACAACTGTGAAGAAGAAGTGTTTCTCCTCCATTTAGATTTTCAATTGTCTTATCCAATATTTTTTGGTAATTCTCCATAAAAATCAACTATCCTTCTTTGATCAGAAATCACAAAATCTGCTCCCGATTCTACGAGTTCTTCTCTTTCTCTAAATCCCCACTCAACACCAACACTTGTTACATTCGCATTCTTGCACGTCTCAATATCTGTGTCAGTGTCTCCAAAATATACAATCTCTTCTTTTTTAATAACCAAATCTTCCACGATTTTTTCTAGCAAAAATGGATTAGGCTTTCTTTTGGTTTCATCTTCCAATGCAGACACATAATCAAAATAGCCTTGTGGAAATAAATTGTTCAAAATTTTCTCCGCTGCTGGAAGTGTTTTATTCGTGCATACGCAAACAAGTGCGCCCATTTCTTTTAATTTATCCAAACTTTCTCTAATGTATGGATACAGCTGCGTTTTCTTATCGTCATAGCCGTTGTAATACTCAATATAGCTGTCGTAGATTTCAGAAAATTTCGAATTAATCACTGCTTCATTCAAATTATCGCGCTCTATTAAATAATCCAGAGATTTTTCCACCAAAATTTTAGGTCCATCTCCAAGAAAATAATTAAATTTTTCCTTTTCTACGGGTTTGAGTCCGAATTTTTTAGTGGTATGGTTGAAACAATTATTTATCATTTCAATAGAATCTATCAACGTTCCGTCCAAATCAAATACAAATACTCTCTTCATTAAATCACACTCGATTGATACATTGCAATGGAACAAGCTATCGGTAAATTCAAGGAATCCACATCCTTAGATTGATTGATGAAAATCTTATTTTCATTGTAGTATTCTTTTGGAAGCCCTGCCCCTTCATTTCCAAATGCCAAGCTAAATGGTTGTTCGAACTTCACATCGCCAAGTTCATCTGAACTTTCATCTAGCAAAAACGAATAAATCTTATTTTCTGGGAAATTTTTCTTGTAATCTTCTAGATTATCGAATCTTTGAATATTTAATTTGAAAAAAGCTCCCATACTCGCACGTACAACTTTAGGATTGTAAACGTCGCAAGTATTTGAAATCAACGCCAAATCCTTGTAACCAAATGCAAGCATGCTTCTCATAATCGTTCCAAGATTTCCCATATTGTCTATTCCGTCCAAAATTATGTGGTTTTTTTCTTTGAAATTTGATTTTTCTTTTTTGAAAACTCCAATCACATATTCCTTGTCTTTTAGTGAAATTTTGTTGATTTGTTTACTCGAAATCGTATAAGGAATTTTCTTCTCATTCAATATTTTTATTAATTTTTCTGTGTCATTGAAATCCTCAGAAATTAAGACCTCCTCAACAATATCAGCCTTATTTTCAATAAGTTCATAAGTTGGAAAAGGTCCCATTGTATAAGAATATTCAAGATCTTTTTTGTATTTTGTGTATTTTTTCATTTATACTCCATTACTAAACACCCACATCGCTTTGATTTGTGGTTGTAATCTATCGTATTTCCATGATTTTTGCGAATTAGTAAAACTGTTTGGATCGTTGATTATAATATTGCCATTTGCATCCATTCCCGAAATCACCATTACATGCCCCGTTTGTGTGAAATCTCCAGGTCTTACAGAAATTAGAATTGGATTTCCTTTTTTTAGATTTTCTTTAATAATATTATAATTCGCATCCATTTGAACAGCTTTCAATCCGTATTTTCTTGCTATATAAGGATAAAATCCCCAGCTTGTTCCTTCTGATGAAGAATATCCGTTGCGATCACTCTCTTCAGCTATTTTTGCTGGAGTGATTGAAGGGTCGTTCTTCAAATACGACATAGCCATTGCGCAACTTGTAGGGCCACATCCTGTAAATCCAATAATTCCGTAGCCGTATTTTTCATAACCCCATCTCTTGTCCCACTGCAAATACAATGGCACATTTGAATTATTTGCATTTTCTGGATATGAATAGTCGTTTTTAATTGTAGAGTCAATTGTTTTCGCCACGAAATTAACCGCAGTGTAGTTATTACCAGCAAGTTTTAAAAGAGATGGATGAATGTCATCAGCGTTTTTCATCACCAATTTTGCATTAGGATTGTACTTAGCGTAAACTTCCAAATTGTGCAACAATTCATTTCTCTTAAATGTGTTTTGGTAAATATTTTCAGTTTTTTTGATTTCTTCAAAAACTTCCTCATCAGTTTTCTCTTTTTCCACTGGTTCTTCTGGTTTGGAGTTTTGTTGGACTGAAGTTTTTTGCTCCTGAGCTATCTCAGCTTGTTTTTGTTCAGCTGCATGCTCTTGCCTATCGTTTTTTACTTTTATGATTGAAAATAGAATTACTAGAAGAAATACAGAAAACACAATCCTTCGTTTTACTGCACGTCTTCTTTTTTCTTCTAGAAATCTATCGTGATTATTACGTATCAAGTTTCCACCTCATTTATCTAATTATATCACAGGATTTGAAATTATTACAAAATTATGACAACTTTATAAAATTGTAACATTCTTTTGGGTATAATTACATTAGAGGTGATGATATGAGTAAATTTTACGATTCAATTTCAGATAATTACGAAGATATTTTCCAGCCAAATGATAAGCAAATTAGTTTCTTAGAAGAACTTTCTCACGGCAAAATCTTGGATGTAGCATGTGCCACCGGAAAAGTTGCGAAAAGACTTCAAGATGATGGATTTGATGTGATGGGGATTGATTTGGAAGAAAAGTTTGTGAACAAAGCAATTAATGAAAATAAAATCGATGCTAAATGTATGAATATGCTAGATATCGACAAATTGCGAGATAATTTCGGTTTGATTTATTGCATTGGAAATTCTTTGGTACACTTAGATTCTTCAGAAAAAATAAATGAATTCTTGAAAAAGTGCTACAACAAGTTAGACACAAAAGGAAATCTTGTAATTCAAATCATTAATTTTCATCCATTTTTACAAGTAGATGATGATTACTTAGGAAATCTTCCTACTATCAAAAATGAAAAAGTGGAATTTGTAAGAAAATATTTCAGAAATGGTGATTTTATAAGATTTAACACAGTTATGACAGCAGGTGATAAATCTATTGAAAACGACGTTAATTTATTTCCAATAACATCTGATGAATTAGTAACACTTTTAGAACAAAATGGTTTTGAGAATATAAAAATATACGGAGGATTTAACAAATCAGAATTCGATAAGGAAAATTCTAGACCGTTAGTATTAGCCGCCGAAAAACTATAAAATAAAATTTACTGGCATTAAAAAACCTCCCACATGGGAGGTTTATTAAAATTTTATGCTCTTTTTTATTGATCCGAAAATTCCACGCGCGATGTCTCTTCCGATTTGTCTTGTAAAACTACCAAGCATGGAGTTGATGCTTTTAGACGCGAAATCTTCTATCGGAGATTTTTCTTGTTTTTTAGATTTCTTAGTTTGTTTTTCTGGCTCTTCTTTGATTTGATTTTGCAATTTTTTTTGCAGTATTTCATAAGCAGATTCTCTGTCGATTGATTGTGAATATTTTTGATGCAAATCAGAGTTTTTCACAATATAATCCACGTCTGATTTAGAAAGTGGCGTAAACGATGAGTGTGGTGGAAGCACGAGTCCTTTTTTAGTTATACTTGGTGCTCCTTTTTCATCCAAAAATGAAATCAACGCTTCACCTGTTCGTAAGTTTACAATTTCATCTTTTACATTCATATCTTCGTTTGCTCTGAAAGTTTCAGAAACTTTTTGCACAGCCTTCAATTCTTTTGGAGAGAAAGCTCTCAATTGATGCACAATTCTATTTCCCAATTGCGAAGAAATCGAATCTGGAATGTCTAGTGGGTTTTGTGTTATGAAGAATATTCCCACACCTTTTGAACGAATAAGTCTTACAACTTGTTCAATTTTATCCATTATCATCTTGTTTGCATTATCGAATAACAAATGTGCTTCGTCAAAGAAGAACACAAGTTTTGGAATTTCTGGGTTTCCAACTTCTGGTAGTGATTCGAAAAGTTCTGATAATAGCCACAACAAAAACATCGAATACAAGTTTTTGTCGTTAATAAGTCTTGCCGCAGAAATTATATTCACAAATCCACGTCCATCAGAATCTGTCTTCATCAAATCTCTTATATCCAAACTTGGCTCTCCCAAGAATTTATCTGCACCCATATCTTCGATGTACAATAATTTTCTCATGATTGCACTGATACTTTGAGTTGTGATATTTCCGTATTTTTTGGAATAAACTTCCCTGTTGTCTGACAAATGATTAAGCATAGAACGCAAATCTTTTATGTCCAACAACAATAGTCCTTCCTCATCTGAAACCCTGAATGCAATATTCAAAATTCCAGCTTGTGTATCGTTCAAATCCAAAATTTGCGATAACAAAATTGGTCCCATTTCAGATACAGAAACTCTCAATGGAAGTCCAGCTTCTCCGTAGACATCCCACAAATTTACAGGATAGTTTTTGAAATTAAAATCTGTGATATTCATTTCATCAAGTCTGGATTTTAAATTATCGTTCATTTCACCAACCGATGCTAAGTTTGACAAATCTCCCTTAACGTCTGACAAAATAGTTGGCACTCCCAAATCTGAGAAATATTCGCACAATACTTTTAATGTAACTGTCTTTCCGCTTCCAGTCGCTCCTACGATAAGCCCATGTTGATTTACTTTATTTGAAAGAAGTTCGATATCTTCGTTTCCTCTTGCAATCAATAGTTTTTCCACAATTTCCTCCGCATTCTAATTTTCTTGAATAATTTGTTTCAAATCAATGAAATTGAACAAAGCTTTATTGTAAAAAGCTTTTGTTTTCTTGTACTTGTTGTAATTGTTGTACACGTTTATCCCGTAAACAAACAAACTAAACACCATCAATATGTATTTGCCAAATATCAAATACAAAATCATTCCCATAATAACATAAAATATTGGGCTGTAATCAAATGGCAAATCGTAAAACACACTGTAAATTATTTTATCAATGCTAATTAATGCCAAAAATAACCACGCATACATCGCTAGATAGAGCGTATTTGATTCTAATAAATTAAGAATGATTGCTGGAATAAAATACACTCCCGCTCCTATTATTGGCACGAATGAAAACACAGTTATAAAAAACGATTTAACAAAAACATGGTCTACCTTAGCAAATTTCAAAAATAAAACAGATGTCAATAAAACCAATATTATTTTCGAAATTTCGTAGCTTTTCTCGTACAAAACTATTTTCTTTAAATTCTCTTTCATATTAATAACCCGGCTTTTCTAATAATTTAAACATTTGCTTCTTGTATTCTTCAACTCCCGGTTGATTAAAAGGATTCACTCCTAAAACAAGTGCTGAAATTGCTACACTCATTTCAAAGAAATAAATCATATATCCTAGATTTTCTTCATTAATCTCATCAATTTTCACGACAACACTTTCAACATTTGACGACAAGTGCGCATTAAGCGTTCCTTGCATAGCCATCTTATTCACATAATCCACTGATTTACCGCTCAAATAATTCAGATTATCCAAATTATCAGCATCGGATTTTATATACAAATCTTTGCGTGGATTTTCTACTGAAATCACAGTTTCAAATACATTTTTTTGTCCATCTTGAATCATTTGACCTACTGAATGCAAATCAGTCGTGAAATTACACATCATCGGGAATATTCCCTTATTGTTTTTTCCTTCCGATTCTGCGAATAATTGCTTGAACCATTCAGAAAAATATTTCAATCTCATTTCGTAATTAATAAGTATTTCGATGTCTTTTCCATTGCGATACATGTTATTTCTGAATGAAGCGTATTGCAAAGCAAAGTTTGATTCGTAATCAAGTTGTGTAAAATCTTCCATTGCATTTGCTGCGCCAACCATTAATTTGTCAATGTCCAGTCCTTTTACGCAAAGTGGCAACAATCCAACAGAAGTTAGAACGGAAAATCTTCCCCCGATGTCATCTGGCACTACAAAAGTTTCATAACCATTGATATCAGACAATTCTTTCAATGCACCTTTTTGTTTATCAGTCGTGGCGAAAATTCTGTTCTTTTGTTCTTCTTTTGTGTATTTTTCATCCATTAATTCTTTTATAAATCTAAAAGCGATTGCAGGCTCTGTAGTAGTTCCCGATTTGCTTATTACATTTACACAAAAATCCTTGTCCTTCAAATATTCCAAAAGTTCAGCCAAATACGTAGAAGACAATTGGAAACCAGCGTAGATGATTTCGATGTCCGATTTCTCAAAATAATCGCTCATCGCATAATCAATCGCCTTAGCTCCCATATAACTTCCACCGATTCCAATAACAACTAAACAATCAGATCTTTCTCTTATCCTCTTAGCACATTTTTTGATTCTCTCGAATTCTTCTCTGTCGTAATTTTTTGGCAAATCAATCCATCCTGTGAATTCCTTGCCTTCACAGGATTTGTTTAAAAGCTTTTCTAAAGCATTTACGGATTCTGTTCTCAAAGTATCCACAGAATTATGACTTGTCGTATTTGAAAAATCTAGCTTGAACATATTTCCTCCTATAGAACCTTCAAACTCACTAGAACAATATCGTCATCCTGTTCCAAAAATCTAAAAGAATTCACCTCGTTTAGCACGTATTCAATTCTTTTATCCGGAACTTTCATTAAATCTCTTTTTAGTCTTTCTTCACCGTAAAATTCGTTGTCAAATCCTCTAGTTTCAGTTATCCCATCAGTGTACATAATTAATTCATCACCACTGGAGACCAATATATCTCTTTGATCAAACCCAACTCCTTCAAACATGGGAGAGATGGGATGACCTGTAACCTTTAATTCTTCTATTTTGTCATTCGAAATCAAAAATGGAATACCATTGTGACCAGCATTTGCATATGAAAATATTTTGAGTTTTCTATCGTATAATCCATAAAAAATCGTAAAATATTTGTCTACCGATAAATTAAGTTCAGTAAATGTGGTATTCAAATCCTTTAGCACTCTTTTCGGTCTAGAATCTGTAATTCTACTTACTAAATACCTCATTGTCTGTCTGATAAACATCGTCAGTATAGATGCAGCGATTCCATGTCCCACAACATCTGCGATGTAAATTCCCACAAATCTTTCGTCAATGTCAATGCAATCAATGATATCTCCGGACAAATCCCTAGATGAAATATAGCTGTAATCCAAATCCAAACCAACATGCTCACCCTTACTAGGCAAAGTTTTGCTTTGAATGTGTTTGGCAAATATGATTTCATCCTTGATGTCCTTGTTCGCATTAATCAAATCAATCTGAGTTTTGACCTCTTTTGAAATATCTCTGAAAACCTCGACAGTGCTGACCACTTCTCCATCTTTATCCATAACTGGAGAAGAAGTTATGGAATAATCCACGCCATTTATTTTTCTTTTTTCTTTGATAGTGCTGTTCAAACGGTATTTCCTATCTGCCAAACATTTTGGAAAATCTTCGCTGTAATCCAAATAGCAATTCACTCCTATAGGATTGATAGGCATAGATTTTATCATGCTAGTATTGGCAAATATTATTACCCCATCTTTATCTATTACTCTAACTAAATCCTTCATAGAATTTAGAACTTCGTAATCAGATCCTTTGAAATCACTAACATCTTCACTTGATTTCTTCTCCAAGGATATCTCCTCCTATTTAGGTCTCGGACCAAAATATTGATACAAATAACACTTCATATTTCCGTTGTACATCTTTCTATTTTTAGATGCTTTTTTGCCGTAAAATTTCTCAAACTCTTCGCAATCTGTGATTATATATTGTGATGCAGTCTTGAATTTTGCCATTTTAATTCCCAAATCCTTATAAATCTTCTCGGCTTCTTGTCTTTCGCCAAGCCTTTTTCCATAAGGTGGGTTAGATATTAGAACGAAGTAATTATCATTTAACACAACATTTCTGAAATCCCTCGTCACGAATCTAATATCCTCCCTGACTCCAGCATTTTCGGCATTAGCTATCGCTTTTTCAATCGCTGAGCCGTCCACATCACTAGCGAAAATATCTATCTTTTTATCGTAATCAATGCTCTCCAAGGCTTTGGTACGCTCTTGTTTGTAGGCATCGTTGAATTTATCATTAAAATTAATAAAATCGAATTTCCTATCAATTCCAGGTGCAATATTTCTGAATTTTCTCGCAGCTTCTATCGCAAAAGTTCCACTGCCGCAGAACAAATCCACAAGAGGTCTGTCGCTATTAGCAAATGATAAATCGATAATTCCTGCTGCTAAGTTTTCTCTTATAGGGGCAAGAACTGATTCTTCTCTGTATCCTCTTTTGTGAAGTCCGTCTCCAGAGGTATCCAAAGTTATCGAACAAATATCTTTTACCAGACTAACTTCAATCCTAAATCTCCCCTTGGATTTTGAGAACCAGTCCACCTTGTATTTTTTCTGAAGAGATTTAATAATCGCCTTTTCTGTAATCGATTGACAGTCTTTAATAGAAAATAATTTTGATTTGTAACTTCTGCCTTCTACAATAAAATTAGAATCTGCTTCTAAAATATCCAACCAATTTATTTTTTCAACGCCCTTAAAAAGTTGTTCGAATGATACAGCCTTAAAATTACCCAATTCGATTAGAACTCTGTCTGCACATCTCAAATTTATATTTAATTTTGCGATATCTTTTTCATCGCCTTCAAGCATTATTCTTCCGTCGTTTACATTCAAATTCTCATAGCCCATATCCAAAAATTGTCTTTTGACCAAGCTCTCCAAACCGAATGCACAAGTCACTATTATTTTCAAAATTATTATTCCTCCATATTACCTTCTATTTTATCATATTTTCAATGTTTTTTTACGTTATAATAATATTTAACTGTAAATTTACAATAAAAAAAACTGCAACGAAAAATCATTGCAGTCTATTTAGATTCTAATCTACAGTAATATCTCCACTAACTGTTGCAGCACTTATTTCGATTTCATCATTTGAGAATGATTGGTCGTGAGATTTACTGATTTTTTTCGAACTATCTTTGTAGTAACTATCAATTTGAATTTCACCGCTAACAGTTCTAAGTTCTATAGAACCTTTCTTTTCTTTGATATGGATATTAATATCGCTAGATACACCTCTCACATTCAAATCTTTGTTTTCGTTCACATCGATTTCGATATCGCCACTTACAGTGTTCACTGTGATTTCTGGATTTTCAGAATTCACCTTCACATCACCGCTTACAGTATTAACATAAATTTCTTTTTTGCATTTGGAAACTTGAACATCTCCACTTGCAGTGTTGACATTTACATTGTTCGATTGTGTAGTGATATTTACATCACCACTTGAAGTGTTGCAAGTAACATCATTACTAATAACATCTACATTTACATCTCCTCTTGCTGTGGCGATGTTTAATCCCAAATCACTGTCTTGTGGAATTTTGATAGAAATTGATTTGATGAAACTTTTTTGGAAGAATTTTTCCATTTTAACTTTACCAAGCTTCAACACGTGATTCATATAATCTACATCTAACTTTTGTGTTTCATCAGTTGTAGTGTAAGTTACGATTATTTTATCCAATTCGTGAGTTGACACATCTATGTCCGCATTCGATTTAACTTCAATTCTGTGAAAATCATTGTCAAATTCCAATGTTTGTTGTGACAAATCATAGTCTTTGTCTTTAGATTGGTCAAAAATTTTAGAATTAAAGAAATCACCAATGCTATCCAAGTTAAACATACCAAATAAGTTGTTTTCTCTGATGATTCCAGCTTCTTTACATTCGTTGAATATTTCTCTTGGATTACCTAATTCAGTTGAAATCTCTTCTTCAGTTTTTCCGTTTTCAACGCCGATTCTAAAATGTTCTTCGTAATCATTCTTGATTTCTCTGTAAGTTGTTTCGTCGACATTTCTGAAATAATAATCTAAAAGTTCCATAAATTGTTCTTTATTCATTTAAAAACCCTCCTCTAACAAGGCCTTAACACTTTCAACTAATTTTTTATAATCTTCAAGTTGTGAGTGCAAATAAGTTTTTCCTTCGTCTGTTATCTTGTAGTATTTTCTAGATGGACCTGACTCTGATTGCTCAGTGTAATCTTCCAAGTATTTGTCGTTTTTCAATCTTCTAAGCATAGGATAAATCGTTCCTTCGCTCATTGGTATCTTATCTTTTATCTGATCTATAATTTCGTATCCGTAGCTGTCTTGTTTAGATATAACCGATAAGACACATAATTCTAAAATCCCTTTTTTTAATTGTGTGTTCATATCTTACCTCCTGATTACATTATAATACACAGTAGTACATATTGCAAGGTATTATGTAAAGTTTTTTACTATAAAAATTTTAACTGCTCAAAAGTCGTGTCGCTAAGGTTTGCAGCAGTAATCCCAAAAAGTCTGACAGGCTTTTCAATTTTAGTGTTAACCACAAGATACTTCACAATCCTATAAATATCCTTGACATCACTAATGTATTCATCAAGAGTCATTGATTTTGTAATCACCGAAAAATCGCTAAGCTTTATTTTAATCCTAATTGTTTTCGCTTTAATATTTTTCTTATGAAGATCTTCCGCCAACTCTTCGCTGAATTCACCAGCTTTTTTTAGTAACTCATTGTAATTTTTCAAATCTCTTTCAAAAGTGTACTCAACTCCAATAGATTTTCTAATTCTTGACAAATCCAACTGTCTATCGTCAATACCACGAATTCTATCGTAAATCACTTCGCCAAACTTCCCGAACAATTCTCTCAAATTATTTCTGGATAAATCGTACAAATCGCATACTTTTTTTATTCCAATATTGTTTAGTTTTTCCTCAGATTTCCTGCCAATTCCTTGAATTTTTCCCACATTTAAGTCCATCAAAATATCTGGAATATCATCTTGTGTTATAATTTTGATTCCATGAGGCTTGTTCCAATCTGACGCAAGCTTTGCAAGGCTCATATTGTAGCTAATCCCAATAGAGATAGACAATCCCGTTTTTATCCTGACATTTTCTTGGACTAGATTTGCCAGTTCTAATCTATCCATATCGATATGAGAAATATCCATGCAACCTTCATCTATACTCATCTTTTGAATTTTAGTAGAAAACGCAGACAAAACTTTGAAAACTTTCTCGCTGTTTCTTCTGTATTTTTCAAAATCTGGAGGTACTATAACGAGGTTTGGAACGATCTTTTTTGCCTGAAATATTGGCATTGCAGAATGCAAACCGTACTTTCTAGCTTCGTAGTTAGCAGTAGTAATTATTCCTCTCTGACTTCTTCCACCGACAACCATTGGGACGTGTTTTAGCTTCGGATTATCCAGAATTTCACAAGAGGCAAAGAAAGCATCCAAATCAAAATGCAAAAAATTTAAATCCATAACACACCCCTTTCTACTAAAAAAGCCCTCATTATTGAGAGCTTAATCGTTAATTTCTAAGTTGTTTGATGATATCCATGCATCGTATGATTTTAGTGAATCTGCACTTTTAATTATCGCATGACACCATACTCTTTGACCTGAATCTGGTTTTGCTTCATAAATGTACACTTCACTTCCCATAGGAATTGAGGAAATCACTTCTGATTTATTGCTTGGTTCTTCGTAGATTTTTGCATTATCTGTAGTTACCAAATAAGTTTTGCCAACTAAACGAATGCACAAATCGATAAGTCTTTTGTTATCATCAGTTTCATAACTTTCATCTTCTTTATCTTCTTGCTTAGTGTTTTCTTTTTCTTTCTTTAATTCTTCTGCTGATTCATTGGCAAGTTTTTCAGCTTTTTCTCTGGCTTCTTTTTCTTTTTTCTCAGATAATGCACGTTGTTTTTCTTCTTCTTGCTTTTTCTCATTATATTGATTTTTTGCTTTTTCAACTTCTTTTATCTTGTCGATAACAAGAGTTTCGTGTGGCATTACACGTGCGTATGAGTTTAACATATTCAAACTTGCATCAAAGTTGTCATCTTCTGCAAATGAATCACTTGCAATTATCACAGCTTGTGTGCTTTCTTGCAATCTTTGTTGCGCTTTTTGATAATTGACGCTATCTTTGTTGCTTACTTTCAAGAAACTTTTTGCTGCATCGACATACTTCATTTCCTTTAAATAATTCACACCATAATCGTAATTATTCTTAGAAGACAAAAGTTCAACAGCTTCACGTTTTTTATCTATATAAGATCCATCGTTTGTTCTATCGTATAACTCACTATAATAATCTACAGCTTTTTGGTAATTACCATCTACTATACATTGATGAGCCAATTTATCTAATTTTTCCGCCTTTGATGAATTAAAAATATTTAATCCTACAAAAGCTCCAACAAATATTACTAAAGTTACCAAAACTACAGCAATAATATTCTTCTGCTTCATTCATTACACCTCTCTATTATTCTAATGAATAAGCTAGAATAAGTCAATAAACGAAAACGTTATATTTTACGTATTTTTACATATTTTACACAGAAAAAAGTGGAGTGCAAATTTACACCCCACTAATTTCAAAAACTATTATTCTTTCATTGGTTGTTCTGCTGTAAGTTCGATTTCATTCCATCTGAAGTCATCTTTGTTAAGATCTTGAACGTATCTGAAATCAAATTTCTTAACTCTGTTGTTGATTGGAGATAAAGCTTCTCTGTAAAGTGTTGGAATCAATGGTACATTGTCTTCCATTACTTTAGCAAAGTCTTTGTAAGCTTGTGCTCTTTCTTCATCAGATGTTTTACCATCAGCTATCTTATCCAATGCTTGTTGCATTTCTGGATTAGTATATCTGTAGTAGTTGAATGATGCATTCTTACTGAATAATCCTGATGGATCTGGGTTAGTACCTACACCCCAAGCTCCTTGGAATACGTCGATTTCTGGATCGTCGTTTTTAAGTTTGTCATAGAAAGCGTTGAATTCGATTAATCTTCCACCTGTTAGTTCAACATTCAATCCAATTTCTTTCCAACATTGGATATAGTATGCTGACAATGGTTCTGCGATTTCTCCACCTGACATTGATGCGAATTTGATTACCAATGGTTTACCATTTTTGTCTTCTCTCATTCCATCATTGTCTACGTCTTTATATCCAGCTTCGTCTAACAATTGTTTAGCTTTTTCTGGATCGTAGTTGTATCCTTTAAGGCTATCATCAAAGTAATCTTTGAAGATTGGAATAACAACTGATTTTGCTTGTGATCTGTATCCTAGGTAGAATTTTTCACCAACTGCGTTGTTGTCGATTGCATAACCCATTGCTTTACGTAGGTTTACATCTGCCATCTTAGCGTTAGGATCTACTACAACTTCTCCTTTAGCTTTGTCCCATTTACCTAATTTAAATCCTAGGTAAGTGTATGCCATGTCTTGGTATCTTGCAACTTTGTATCCTTTTAATTCTGATATTTCTTTGAAAGTATCTGAAGGTGCCCCACCTGCGATATAGTCGTATTTACCAGATTTTAATGATGCTAAGATTTGTGATGTTGGAACTACTTCCATTACAACTTTATCGATCTTAGGTTTTCCACCCCAGAAGTGTTCGTTAGCTGTAAATTCAACTGATTGTCCTGGAACTACATTTGAAATGTAGAAAGGTCCAGCTGATTTAGGGTTCTTTCTGATAGGGTCAGAAGAGATTATGTCTTTTATAGCTATGTCTTTTACTTGTTCGTAGTTAGTTGGTTCATGCCAAATACCAGCACCCCATTTAATTGAAGGTTTCCATTCTTTAAATGAGATTTGAACTGTTTTTTCATCTACTTCTTTAACACCAGATATGTCTTTTGTTTTTCCTGCGTGATAATCTTCCATACCAACGATATTAATCATATCATCATCATAACGTACACCAGGATAATCCTTGTGTCCAATGATTAAGTAGTTGATGATAATGTCTTTTGCAGTAACTGGTTTTCCGTCATTCCATTTGAATGAGTCTGATAATTTGATAGTAGCAGTCTTTGCTTTTTCATCCCATTCAAATTTTTCAGCTCCAGAATCTCTCAATTCCAAACTTTCTCCAGCATTTGCTGCACCATACATTGTAGGTCCAATGATTGTCCAGTCGTAGTTATCGTCGTAAAGTGCGTTGTTGAATATACCTTTAAATGGTGAGTCTGTAGGGATACCTACTCTAAATGTACCACCTTTAATTGGTTCGCCTTCATTTTCAACAAGAACACCGCCGCCCATTTGTTCTCCGACTATGTTGCCTTTGTTTTCTGCGTTTTCATTTTTGCCTGTACTAGATTCTTGTTTTGAACCAGAATCTGACGATTTTCCGCTATCTTTCTTAGAATTTCCACATCCAGTAAGTACGAATGCCAATACTAAAAAGATTGCCAATAATGATTTAAACTTCTTTTTCATTATTTTCACCCTTATCCTTTCCTTTGTTTTGCATCGGAAGCTCTTCTTAATGCTTGACCGATATAATTTATACACAACATCATTACTAATATCAATAATGATGCAGGTAACCATACATATAATTTATCTTGAATAACTTCTGGTTTTCTGGCTAATGATACCAAAGTTCCAAGTGATGGATCTGATGGCGGAAGCCCGAAGCCTAGAAAGCTTAGTCCTGTTTCAATACCGATGTTACCAGCGAAACTTAATGTCATATCTACAATTAATATTGAAGAAATGTTTGGCAAAATTCCTGTAAACATCGTCTTCAAATCGCTAGTTCCCATTGTCTTAGAAGCATTTACGTAGTCTTTTTTACTTTCAGCAAGAGCTTTTGATCTTACAAGTCTTGCCATTCCTGTCCAGTAGAACACTGTAAATATCATTACAAATGTAAACATCGAATATTTTGGAACAATTGTTACGAAAACTATGATAATCATCATTGTTGGAAGAATTTGGATGAAGTCTATAATTCTCATTATAATATTGTCCAACCATCCTCCGTAATATCCTATCAATAAACCTACAACTATTCCTATTACAGATGTAAGTATTGTCACGGCAATTCCTATGACTATTGAGTTTCTAGCTCCAATAATTAATTGTCCAAATAAATCCCTACCGCCCTGGTCAGTTCCTAGTATGTGTCCAGCTTCTCCTGGTCTTACGTACGAATTAAGTATGTCAACGTTCATTACTTGTTCTTTATCAAGTAACATCGCTCCTACGAAAATTCCTATCCACAAAACTGCTAATACCACCAATGACACTATAGCTAGTTTATCTTTTTTAAATTCATTAACAATTACTTTAAATCCAGTAGGATTATCTTTTGCAAGGTCTTTATATTCTTCAAGCTTTTCTTCTGTTACTTTTACTTCTTTCATAAAAACCTCCTAATCTATTCTTATTCTAGGATCCACGATACTCATGATAATATCACTTAATAGTGAACCGCAAAGTGTCAAGAAACCATAAATCATTACAAGAGCTGTCATAACTGAGTAGTCCCTTTGGTTAATACAGTCAACGAATAATGAACCCATTCCTTGATATCCGAAAATTGTTTCAATCATGATAGAACCAGCTAACAATCCTGTGATTTGGAATCCGAAGAATGCAGCTATTGGTAAAAGTGAGTTTCTAAAAATGTGTTTACTGTAAACTTTTTTAATAGGAACCCCTTTTGCTCTTGCAGTTCTTACGTAGTCTTGACTTTTTGCATCTACAACTTCATTTCTCAAATATTGAATAGTCCCAATAGTTGTAAGTAGTGCATAAGATATTGCAGGAAGTAGCATATGATAAAATCTACTTAATACTGCTGCCATGCCACCTTTTGCTGATGCTTCAAGACTTATAATACCACTTGTAGGAAACCATCCTAACTTGTATCCAAATATTAAAAGCATTATCAAGTAAAATACGAACCCTGGGGTTGCTAGTGCCAGGAAGTTATACAAGTTAACCCCCTGATCGAATGCCGACCCACTGTATCTACCTGCGTTTATTCCTAGAGGAATAGCAATTGCATACATTATTATTAATGAGAACAATGATAAGAAGAATGTATTCTTAGCTCTTTGACCAATAACGTCTTTCACTGGTAGCTTTTGAGTATAAGAATCTCCAAAATCTCCTTGAAGTGCATTTCCAACCCATCTCTTATATTTCACATACCATGGATCGTAAAATCCAGATTTTATTTTAAGTTCTTCTTCAACCTTTGAGTTACCAGTACTTGGTGTGATTTTCCCTGTAAAAGGGTCCCCTGGCATCTTTTGAGCTACAAAGAATATAAATAAACTTAACACTATCAATTGAGGAATCATTATTAAAAATCTTCTGATTATTGTTTTAGTCATATTATATTTCCCCCTTTCTAGCTGCTACATAATGAGAATCTTTGTATTTCGTCAAATCGTACACCGATCCATTTTCATCGTAGTAGACATTTTTTTGTTCATCAAACTTCTTTTCAATAGCTTGTCTAGCATCTCTAAGCTCTTTTCTTCTATTTGGTTCGATTTGAGGAATCGCTGCGATAAGTCTTTTCGTGTAAATATGTTGTGGATCAGAATACAACTCATCACGATTACCAGTTTCTACAAATTTGCCGTTATGCATAATATAAATGTAATCACACATGTGTCTTACAACCCCCAAATCGTGAGAGATGAAAATGTAGCTTAGATTAAACTCTTGTTGAATCAACTTCATGTAGTTTAATACTTGCGCTTGAACTGATAAGTCAAGTGCACTAACTGGTTCGTCTGCAACTATCAATCTTGGGTTACATGCAACAGCTCTTGCAACACCAATTCTTTGTCTTTGACCACCTGAGAATTCAAATGGATATTTGTAAATTGCACTTTCGTTAAGTCCAACTATGTCTAATAATTTAAACACCTTTTCTTTTTCTTCTTTAGGTGTTAAGTTTTCAAAATTTCTGATTGGTTCAGCGATTATATCCAAAATTCTTTTTTTAGGATCAAGCGAACTCATTGAGTCTTGGAAAATCATTTGAACATCTTGATTGTAGTTAATCTTTTTTCTGTAAGATCTACTTGTAACATCTTTTCCTTCGTACAAAATGTGTCCATCTGTAATCTTTTCGAGTCCTACTATAGCTTTTCCGATAGTTGACTTCCCAGAACCTGACTCTCCAATCAATCCATAAGTTTTTCCTTGTTCAATATCCATATCAACTCCATCAACGGCTTTAATATAGTCTTGAATTGTATTAAAAAATCCACCACGAATTGGATAATGAACTTTCAAATTTTTAACTTCTAAAAATCCCATATTTCCCTCCTATTCGTCTTTAAAATGGAAGTTCTTCCAGCATGTACAACGAACTAAGTGTCCATTGCCAACATCATGTAATACTGGGTTTTCTTCATGTTCTGAATCGTCTATCCAAGGAATACGAGGTGCAAATCTGCATCCTTTTCTTGGTAAATCTTTTAATGAAGGAACCATACCTTCTATTACGTGTAACTGATCAGATTCATTATCTGCTTGCGGAATGGAATTTAATAAGCTTCTAGTATATGGGTGAAGTGGGTTACTGAACAACTCATCCACAGGTGCAATCTCAACGATCTGACCTGCATACATTACGCAAACTCTATCAGCGGTCTGTGCTACAACTCCTAAATCATGGGTTATCAATATAATTCCTGAATTCATTTGATTTTGTAATTCTTTTATTAAATCTAGAATTTGTGCTTGAATTGTAACATCAAGTGCAGTAGTTGGCTCATCAGCTATCAAAACATGAGGCTTACAACTCAAAGCAATCGCAATGATTACTCTTTGTCTCATACCTCCTGATAATTGATGAGGAAATTGTCTTGCTATAACTTCAGCATTTTCAATCCCTACTTTTTTTAGAAGATCAACAGCTTTTGCTTGACGTTGTTTCTTGTCCAAATCAGTGTGATACAACAAAGCTTCTTCAATTTGTTCGCCAATTCTCATTAATGGGTTAAGAGATGCCAATGGATCTTGGAATATCATACCAATTTCTCCACCTCTCAACTCATTGAATTGAGCTTCTGTATAATTCAAAATATTTTCGCCGTTATATATAACTTCACCGCTAATTTGAGTGTAGTTCATATTATGTAAACCCATAATTGTAGTAGCAAGTGTAGATTTGCCACAACCAGATTCGCCAACCATAGCTAATACTTCATTTTCATACAATTCAAATGAAACATCGTCTACGGCGTCATAATAATCGTCTTTTATTCTAAAAGCTGTATGCATATTATTAACTTCCAATATTTTCTTATTAGCAGACATCTTATTCTCCTTTCAGTTTATTTTTCGTATGATTTATGTATGAATAATAAATAATACTTTATCTCATTATAGTGACATAAAACGAATTTGTCAATTATTATTTATTTTTTAATTTAAAATTTCAGTATAAAATACAGTTTTTCCATGTTTTTTCGAATTAAATTACACTTTTTAGCTACAATAATAAAATTTATGATTTTGTTTTCCCATTATAATTCTGCCATTTAAAATTAATTATGAAAATAAAACTAAATTATTTTTATTCATTTTTTAAATTTGTTCTAATAATAAAATAAATTGTGTTTTTGCATAAAAATGACTTGACACAATCTCTTTATTATGGTAAAGTAATGATAATCATGAGCCTATTTACAAATTTATTAATTTTTAAAAAATGTAACAAAAAGCTTGCATTCGTTATATTGAAATGGTAAAATATATTTAATTATTGAAAACTTTTTCATTTTCAATTAAATCTCCATTTCTTAATTTATTACAACATAAAAAACAAGGTATGAATTAAATTCAACACCTTGTTTTTTTATTTTAGTCTATTTTTATTATATTAATATCTTTAAAGCAATCATCTATTTGGAATTTTTTCGGCAAATCCTTGGTCTTCAACGAAGCTAGCGCACAGGCATTTGCCATTTCAAAAGATTTTTCATAATCTGAAGTTCTGATAAATGTCGCGATAAATCCCGCGATTATTGAGTCAATAACAAAATCTCTTTTTTGGTTTAGCATCTGTTCTATGTCAAAAGCATAGATTGAATTCTTTTGGAACAAATATACTTTATTATCTACAAAAGGCACTATTACAAATTTAGAATTCAAATCAAATATTTCGTTTTTACATTTTAGTAAATCTGATTCTGAATCTATTTTTGTTTTAAATAGATGTTCCAAGCATTTTACACTTATTTTCTCAAGTAATGATCCCCCGTTAGCAAATCTCTCCAAATAATACTCATCTATATCTAGTACGAATTGTGCTTTGTTTGCTTTACAGATTGCAATCATTCTTTCGATTACAGTTTCTGTTATATTTTTCGGAAAAGCCGTGGACAAAAACACAGTATCTCCCTCTTTAACTCTTGATAGAAAGTATAATAATTCCTGTAGTTCTTGATGAGAAATGCTAGGTCCTTTTGATTCGATTACGGTTTTCGAAGAGCCTGTGATTTTGATATTAATTCTAGTATTATCATCAATTCTTATGAACTCAGATTTGATATCTTCTCTTCTTAGCCAATCTTCTACAAATTCTCCGGTAAAACCTCCTGCAAATCCAGTTGCAACAGTCGGAAGTCCAAGTTGTTTTAAAACTCTCGAAACATTGATTCCTTTTCCAGCTGGAAGCATCAAATCAAAATCCGATATATTGTTTTTGTCAAATTCAAAATCCGAAACTTCACTTACAAATTCAAGTGCTGGATTCATAGTAACTGTGTAAATCATTTAATCACCTACATTAATCCCGGAGCAAGTCCAAAAAATATTTTTTGAAGAAGTGTCATAACGACCATAAACACAACAAGTCTTGTTATCACAATTCCAGCTGCATTAAGTCCGTAAACTTTCCACAAATTTTTGTAATCAAATCTATCTACTAAAATAATCGTTGCAAATAATATCAATATTACCAATGAAATTAGATATATAAAAGCGTGCGCTCCCAAAAATGTGAACGTGAAAACTGACGAACTAAAACCGACAAGTCCTCCTGCTGTTAAAACCCCAAATAAGCTAAATATCAAAGATTCTATAACTGAAAGTAAAACTGAGATATTATATCTCAAATCCTTGTCGATAGGTTGATATAATTTCGTTCCTGCTAGTTTAAGTCCCAGACTGTATGATAAAACTTTTTGGAAAACATCCAATACCAATACAGAGACCATAACCACGATTGCCTTTGATTTTTGAGTAAATGTCCAGTGATTTGTAGAATTCATGTAAAAGAATAAAAGCGGCAACGCAGATAACACTACAACCGCAAGTCTCATTGAGAACCTGTAAGGTTGTGTGCCTCCCATCATTTTCTTCAGTATTTTAGTAAAGAACAAATTGATTTTGTCAAAAACTTGTTTACTTTTAACCTCAAAAGTATCCATAAATTGGTCATCATCTTCATCTTCGTCTTCAAACTTATGAATAGTAAACTCATTTGCCGAAGTGAATCTTATCGATTCATCCCTTTTAATTTTTTCTTGTTTTTCGTCATAACCTTTGGTAATAAAAATCGTGTTTTCATAATTTTCTTCAGGTTCTTTTTCTTCCTCGTGGTTTATTTTCTTCTCAACTTCTTTGTCGGGATTGAACTTTCCATATTGAGATTTGTTTTTGTTAATCACTTGAAAAATATCTTCAATCCTTTTAGGCTTGTGTTCCGTTTTATTTTTATTTATGATATCTTCAGCCTTTTGTTCTTCAGCTGATTTTTCACGATTTTTTATATTAAAAATATTCATCACATCGTCAGAATATGAATAATCCTTATCTGTAGATGCGTGATTATCTTCTGGTTGTTCTTTTATATCCTTTTGTTCATTCAAACTTTCACGGTATTCTTTCAAATTAAACCCACAATTGTGACAAAAATTCACCGTATCTAACACTTTTTCATTGCAATTAGGACAACGCATTTACTCACCTCCGTAACCGTATTATATCACAATACATTATACTCAATTATAACTTTGCCAAATCTTAATATTTGGGCAATAAAATAAGAGATATTTTATATCCCCTATTTTTCAAAGAGTAAATACACATCATGCACGAATATCTAGACTACAAAAATTGTTGATTTCTGAATCTCAAAATCCTAAAATCGTAAGCACGCTGCGCTTACGCGGTCGATTTTGAACGGATTTTTTCGATGTCAAATCAAAGCATTTTTTTCCGTATGATATTCTTAGCATGAACGTGTAATACTTTTTTCCTCTATTTTCTTTTAAACACCATATATCTATAATCCATACCTTCGTAAGTTTTGATGTCTGATTCTTCCGCTACATAATAGTCGTCGTCTTCAAATAAGTTTCTGATTTTTGCATCATACTCAAATTCTGCGTCAACATAAGTGATTACGAATTCATCAACTAAATGTATCAATGATTCAATCGTGTTTGCTCCACCTATCAAATATTCTGTCATTTTGTGATCTGGGTTAATTTCTTTGAGAGTGCGTAGCAATTCTTCTTCGTTTTTTACGCAAAGCATACCGTCTAAGTCTTTGCTTGTAATTATTATGTTGGTTCTATTCGGTAGAGGTTTTGAATCCGGCAAAGATTCCAAAGTTTTTCTTCCCATTATAACGATATTTCCAGTTGTTAATTCCTTAAATCTTTGCATATCTTCAGGAATTGAAAAAAGCATATCTCCATCTTTTCCTATCGCAAAATTTCTATCTACTGCTAATATAACTTTCATTAACAAAAATCTCCTTTCCTTATATTACTTACAATTTCATTCAATTTTTCCATTGCATGATTATCTGTCCAATCAAAATCACCTTCACATATCCTTACGACAAGTATACCCATTTCCTCACAGCAAATATCAAGCATAGTGCTGTAGATTGCATTTTGCAAATCAGATGACGAATTGGAAAGGATGCTATCGCATTTGTTTATCCATTTTTCAATACAAAAACCATAGTTTTTATCTCGTGGATAATTCTCAAGTGCAATCCTTCTTTCTTTTGTAAACTTCCTATTCGCATCATACATAAAACAAAGCTTATTTTCCTCATTATAAGCCATTATGTTGATATCATTGACATATCTTATCAAATCATCTCTGTTTATATTTTCATCTAGTTCATTCAAAACTTCTTCCAAATTTTTGTTGTCTATGTTTGGTTTCAACTCAGAAAAATTCTTGCTAAATTCAATATCTCCACTAAAATACACTCGCAGTATTTTTTTAATAGCATCAATTTGTTCTTTTTCATAATCAGATGCCAAAAAAGTACTGTTTTCCATAAAATCTCCTTTATATTACATCCATTTTTTCTTTTTAAAATAATAAATCATAACACTAGTAATCACAACAGCAGTAACCCAGAACAAAATATATCCGTATTTCCCTTGAAGTTCCGGCATATATTTAAAGTTCATTCCATAGACTCCTGTTAAGAATGTCAACGGCAAAAATATCGTAGACCACACAGTCAACACCATCATTACTTCGTTAGTTCTGTTGGAGATATTAGTGTCAAATGCATCTATCATGGAGTTAATCATATCGCGATATACTTCTATGAATTCAAGCATTTGGATTATGTGATCGTACAAATCTCTCATGTAAATAGATGTGTTGTGACTTACCAAATTTACTCTGAACTTCGAAATTTCATTGATAACTGAACGCAAAGGCCACAAAGTCTTCCTCAAAAATATTAGGTTTTTCTTCATGGTGTAAAGTTCTCTGAGAATATCGTCATCATGATTAGTCATCATAGCGTCTTCCAAATCATCTATGTATTCTCCCAAAATATCAAAAATTTGATAGTAGTTGTCGATGAATGCATCCATTAACAAAAGCAATAGTCCATCTGTAGTTTTCGGCCTAAAAACAGGAATTTTTTCTAACTTGTCCAAAACTCTGTCAAATGATGTGGTTTTGTTTTGCTCTACAGTCACTAACAAATTTTCTTTCAAAACAAAAGAAACTTGGTTAAACGATAATTCTTTTACACTGTTGAACATATCATAATCGACAGTATCCGTTACCACGAACAAATAATCATCATAAGCTTCCAGTTTCGTCCTTTGTTCCACATCCAACATGTCTTCTATTATAAGAGGATGGATTTTGAATTTTTCTTTCATTTTTATGAAATTATCTGTATCTGATAATCCTGTGATATATATCCAATTTATCCTGTCATCTCTCAATTCTATATCATCGATGTCTGTGGTTTGATGTTTGTCGAAATGATGTTCATCAAAAGTACAAAAAGTAATCTTGGTGTTCTCAAGTTCGTTCTCAAGCCTAAGAGTATCTAATATTTCGTTGATTCTTTCCTCAAATAATAAATTAGCCAATATTATCTCCTATTATTCATCCAATAATTTGTTTGCGTAATTTCTGTATGTCGATTTTGAGTTATCCCCTACAAGTCTGTCGATGATTTTTCCATCTTTTATAAATAAAGTCGTAGGTAGAGGCAACGCTTCGTAATGCGTAATTATCTCATCCTTGTCAATTTCTCTAACTTTTTTAGCTAAATATTCGTAAAATTCTATTTCTCCTTGAAATGATTTTTCGATATCTTCCAAATCATTTTTCGCCGGAATACATGGACAAATCCCGTCAGCGTGGAAAAATAAAATCTTGTTTCCTTTGTTAAATATCTTAGAGTTAATGTCACTCTTTTTAAATTTTTTCATTTGGTACTATCCTCCAAATCTCTTCTGCATATTCTTTTATAGTTCTATCCGATGAAAATTCTCCGAAATTTGCGATATTTATCAAACTCATCTTAGCCCATTTTTTCTTGTCTGAGTAAGTCTGTAAAATCTTTTCGTGAATTTGTTCATAATCGTTGAAATCTTTTAACACAAAATATTCGTCCAACTTAAAGGATGAATCTCTGTTTACAAGTGAGTTGTAAATGTCCAAGAACATAAACGATCCACTGTCATTGATCAAATCGCTTAGCAAAGTATCCACAACTCGTTTGATGTTTTCATCCTTATAATAATACTCAACTGGATTGTAGGTGTCTCTGATGGAATTTAATACGTCAACAGTTGCTCCAAACGGGAAGTTGTTGTCCTCACCTGCATGATTGAAAATCTCAATATTAGCCCCATCGTAAGTTCCCACAGTCAATGCTCCATTTAACATAAACTTCATGTTGCCAGTTCCAGAAGCCTCTTTTCCCGCAGTCGAAATCTGCTCACTCACATCTGCTGCAGGATACACCAATTCTCCGATTGATACGTTGAAGTTTTCTAAGAATACAACCTTGATATATTTGTTAACAACATCATCATTGTTCACGAGATTTTTAACTTCATTGATAAATTTTATAATAGCCTTTGCTCTGAAATACCCCGGCGCTGCCTTCGCTCCGAATATATATGTTTGTTTTGGAATATCTGATACTTCGTTGTTTTTGATTTTATAATACAAATTCAAAATGTGAAAAGCATTCAGCAATTGTCTCTTGTATTCGTGAAGTCTTTTAACTTGTATGTCAAAAATAGAGTTCTCATCTACATCGATATTTTCATGCTCTTTGATGTATTTTTTGAGTCTGATTTTGTTGTGAAGTTTGATTTCCATTAGCTTTTCCAAAACACTCTCATCATCTTGGAAATTTTCAAGCTGTTTTAATTTTGTTAGATCAGTTTTCCAATCTTCTCCCAAAAGTTCTGTTATAAAATTCGTTAGCTCTGGATTTGAATAAAATAGCCAACGCCTTGGAGTAATTCCATTTGTTTTGTTGACGAATTTATCCGGATACAAATCGTGCCATGATTTTAATGTCTCGTTTTTCAGAATTTCTGTGTGAATTTTTGCAACGCCGTTAATCTTTACGGCTGTTAATATTGCCAAATGAGCCATATTAACAGTATTGTCCTTCACTATTCTGAGATTGTCGATTCTATCCACAGAATAATACAATCCCACCAAATCACTGACAAATCTCCTGTCGATTTCAGTGATAATATCCATAATTCTAGGGCTCACTTCCTCTACAACATCGACACTCCATTTTTCCATCGCTTCTTGTAAAATCGTGTGATTAGTGTAGTTGAACACATTGCTTGTAACATTCCAGGCTTGTTTCCAAGAAAGTTTTTTATCATCCATCAACACTCTCATCATTTCTGGGATAGCCATAACAGGATGAGTATCATTTAATTGGATAGTATTGTATTTTGCAAAATCTTCAAAATCCTTATCATTTGGGAAGTTTTTCTCGTATTTTTCAATTATATCTTGAATAGATGCGCTACTGAAAAAATACTGTTGTTTAAGCCTTAAAACTTTTCCCGGTCTTTGGATATCATTAGGATACAAAACTCGGGTAATATCTTCTGCCCTGTTTTTTTCTTTTACAGAATCATCGTATTGAAAATTATTGAATTTTTGAAAATCAAATCCGTCATCACATTCTGCCTGCCACAACCTCAAAGTATTTACAACGTGATTTTTGTATCCTACAACAGGCATATCATAAGGAACTGCTTTTACGACTTGGTTTTTGTATCTAATGATTTTGGATTCAGATTCTACACGTCTTGACCAAGGATCCTTGTCCAATGTCCAATTGTCTCCGACTTCCATCTGAAATCCGTTGTGAAAATATTGTTTAAAAAGTCCTTGGCGATATCTCACGCCATAACCTGTCAACGGATAGTCCAAACTCGCCGCACTTTCCATGAAACATGCCGCAAGTCTTCCTAGACCTCCGTTTCCCAAAGCTGCATCTTCTTCTTGAATTTCCAAATCATTGATGTCGATATCCAATTCTTTTAAAATCTGTGAATATTCTTCGTCCAAACCCATATTCAACAAATTATTTCCCAAAGATCTTCCTATCAAAAATTCTGCGCTAAAATAGTAGGCATTGCGTGAATTTTTGTGTTTGTCAGAAGTTTTCTTCCAATCTTCTGCCAATTCGTTCATTATTATTTTAGAAAAAGCTATATATTTTTCTTTTTTAGTAGAAGTTTGTAAATCTTTCCCAAACAAATTAAATAAGTTTTTTTCAAATTGCAACAAAAATTCTTCCTTTTTCATAAAATCCTCCTATTCTTAGCTCAACTATATTTTACCACATTTGTAAAATAGTCCTATTAAATTTGTATTGTTTTTTATTAAAATCAACAAAAAGGATACATTTTTCTATTTTATTGATATAATGATTTAGTTATAGTAATATATTAATGAGTCACAAGAAAGGACAAAAATTATGCAAAAAAATATATATGTATTATATGGCGGTCCTAGTACTGAACACGAAGTAAGTATCACAAGTGCTAGAACATTAATAAATAATTTATCAAAAGAAAAATACAACGTAAGCGCGATTTTCGTCCGCCGCGATAAAAAATTCATTATGAAAGAAAACATAACTGAAGAAATAAAATCCGACGACGAATTGGTGCTTGACACTGAGCTTTCTGTAATAGAATCTGTCAGCGATTGTATCAGTAAGATCAATCCTGAAAACACTGTAATATTTCCTGCAATTCACGGAAGTTACGGTGAAGATGGAACAATCCAAGGTTTCATAAAAGTTTTGGATTTGCCATTTGTAGGATGTAACGTTTTGGGTTCTGCACTTTGCATGGACAAAGGATACACTAACGATATTTTCGAATTGAACAAAATTCCTCAAGCAAAATACGTCGTGCTTTGCAAAAACGATGAATACAATTTGAAGGAAATTTTCGACAAAACATCCAAGGCTGTTTATGTGAAACCATGTAACGCTGGTTCATCTGTTGGTGTTATGAGAGCAGAAACAGAAGAAGAATTGGAACAAGCAATCCAAAACGCATTTCTATACGACAGAAGAATTTTGGTCGAAGAAGAAATCATTGGACCAGAACTTCAGATAGCAGTTATGGGCAATGACAATCCCGTTGCATCACGTCCGGGTGTATACCAAATACACGATGTAGAGTTTTTCGATTACGATGCAAAATATAACGATTCAAAAACAGAAATGCTTACGCCGTTTCCAATGGATGAAAAGTTAGAATTAAAAGCAAGACATTTGGCAGAAAAAGTGTACAAATTAATGAGTTTGTCAGGATTTTCAAGAGTTGATATGTTCGTAAAAGATAACGAACTTTGGGTGAATGAAATCAACACTGTTCCAGGACTAACTCCACATTCAATGTTTCCAGTTTTGTGGAAATGCACTAACGATATGAGTGTTTCAGAAGTATTCGACAACTTGATTGATTTGGCTGTTGAAGAATACGAAAAAAATAAAGCATATAAGTTAGAGAGGTAAATATGTTAACAAGAAATTTAAAAACAATAACAGAACTTACTAACACGATTATAAATGAAAAATACCATGATGTAATGGTAAAAGGTATCTCCACAGATACAAGAACTATTCAAAAAGACAACATGTTCATCGCTCTTAGAGGAGATAATTTCGATGGACAAAATTACATAGAGATGGCTTTTGAAAAGGGCGCATCTTGTTGTGTAGTTAACAGGGATTACAGAAACATCAACGATTATCCAGTAATCGAAGTAGATGATACAAAAGAATTTATGATGGATTTAGCTAGAGGATACATCAACAGTTTAAACTGTAAAGTAATCGCCATCACAGGATCCAATGGCAAAACAACTACAAAAGATATAATGAGTTCTTTATTAAAAGAAAAGTACAAAGTCGTTAAGACACAAAAAAATTACAACAACGAAATTGGATTATCCAAGACAATATTTGACATAGATGATGACACTGAAGTTGCCGTTCTTGAAATGGGAACTGAAAACTTTGGAGAAATCAGTCAACTTACTAATATCGCTCATCCTGATATCGCAATGATTACAAACATCGGCGACAGTCATCTTTTAAATTTGAAAACAAAAGAAAATATTGCCAGAGCTAAATTCGAAATCCTTGAAGGATTAAAAGAAGACGGGATATTTATTTTAAATAATGACGATCCAGTTCTCAGAGAAGTAAAACAAGAATACAAATTACCAGAAAAGACTATAAGTTTTGGAATAAAACCAGACAGCGATTATAGAATGGAAATGATTAAAGCTGATGAAACAGGATCGACTTTTTCAATCAACGATCATGTATTCAATATAGAATTGTTGGGACATCATCAAATGTACAACGCTACAATGTCAATAATAGTAGCTGAACTTATGGGATTGGATTATTCAGATGTTGCAAAAGGACTTAAAAATATCGAATTAACTGGAATGAGAAACGAACTTATACTACTAGATAAATTCCATATTTTAAACGACAGCTACAAATCAAATCCACAATCACTTACAAGCTGCCTAGAAACAGCTTACGGATTGCACGGCTATTCTAGAAAAATCGCCGTATTAGGTGATATGCTAGAACTTGGAGACAACGAAATAACTCTTCACAAAAATATCGGTAAATCAATCAATCCAGAAAAAATCGACTACGTATTGGCAACTGGACCATTAGCAGAAAACATAATCAAAGGAGCACGTACAAACTTTGCAGAAGACAAAGTATTCTACTTTGAAACAAAAGAAGAATTGCTAGAAAAATTGCAAGAATTAATCGTGGACAACACATTGATTTTAGTAAAAGCATCTCATGCAATGCAATTTGATAAATTAGTCGAACAAATAAAAGAATTTTAATTTTCAGTAATTTTTAATGATAGAAAAAATAACAAGTCCTTATGTCCAAACGTGCATAAGGGCTTGTTTATTTCTAGGAAAGTTTGAGGCTTTCTTATATGTTTTTCTTTGCTTGTTTATCGTTATAAATTCTCTTCATCAACATTCCAAGTGCGAACACTCCGAATAGAATAATAAGTCCTTTTACCCATGTAGATGGATTTGTCGATTTACTTGCTGCATAAGAATAAATCAAAGTAGCTGGAAGTTGTCCAATTCCTGTCGCTAAGAAAAATTCCCAAAATCCCATCGGAGTCAATCCCGCTGCATAACTTATCGGATCAAATGGAACAAATGGCAATAATCTTGCAACCAAAATTGCGTTCTTACCGTATTTGTCGAAAAATCCTTCTACTTCTTTTAATGCTCCTTTTGTTGCAAATTTTTCCGCAATATCTCTTCCCAAAAATCTAGCAATACCGAAACAAAGCGCTGCTCCAGCCATTGCAGATGTCCAAGACAATATACTTCCTCTAACCCATCCCCAAATAGCGGCGTTTGAAAATGTAATGAAAAAGGCTGGGATTGGTGCTGCAACTGATTGAAGAATCATCATCAAGAATGAAATTATAACCGCAGTTTTCCCGAAAGATCTGATGTACGCTTTTACACTTTCAAGGTCTTGAAATGATTTTGACATGTTCGTTATTCCTTCTCTTAGTGGTTTGATAAATACAAATGCAAGAACCACTACCAGAACAACGACGATTTTTTTGATATGTTTATTTTCTAATTTCACAATTATCCCTCCTTATATTCATTATATCAGATAAAAAAATAAACACTTATTGAAATATTCTATAAGTGTTTATCGTTTATTATAATTTACGAATTAAATTTTTCTCTATCAAAATATTCTTCACCTGAACTATTCGCGACGATAACTGTACACACGGCATCTCCTGTGATATTTATCGCTGTTCTAATCATATCCAAAATTCTGTCTATTCCCATTATCATTGCAATCGCAGATATTGGAAGTCCGATTGAATTAAATACCATAGATAAAGTTATCAATCCAACAGATGGAATTCCCGCAGTACCCACTGATGCAAGTGTCGCTGCAGCAATTACTGTCAAGAAATTTTGTGGTGTCAATTGCATTCCGTAAGCGTTCGCTGCAAATACTACTGCAACTCCTTGCATAATTGCTGTTCCGTCCATGTTGATAGTCGCTCCAAGTGGAATAGTAAACGAAGAAATTTTCCTGCTAACTCCAAGTTCTTCCAATTTGTTGATGTTCATTGGCACTGTTGCATTTGAAGATGATGTGGAGAACGCAAATCCCAAAACTGGGAAGAATTTCTTCAAGAATTTGAATGGATTTGCTTTTGCAAAAATAGTCAATAAAACCATATAAACTAAGAAAAGTTGCAATCCCAATCCTAAAACTACTGTGAGCATGTATTTTAACATAGAGAATATTGCAGATAATCCTAAAGTTGCAAATGTCTTAGTGATAAGTGCAAATACACCTATTGGCGCAAACTTCATTACAATCATAGTCATATCCATCATTATGTCGTTGAATTCTTCGCAAATATTTGCAACGTTGTGTGCTTTTTCTCCCAAATTCGCCAAAATAATTCCAACTAACAATGCGAAGAAAATTATTTGCAACATATTTCCTTCAGCCATAGCTTGAATTGGATTTGTAGGAATCAAATTGAGCACAGTATCTTTTATTGAAACTGCCTTCGCAGGGTCTGCTTGGGCAGCCTGACTCACTTTGCTAAGATCAATTCCAACTCCAGGCTTTATAAATGATGCCAATAATAGCGCTAAAGTTATCGCCAAAGCCGTAGTGAACAAATAAAACACAAGTGTTTTGACTCCGATTTTTCCTAATTTTTTAGTATCCCCCATGCTCATCGCGCCAGTTACAAGTGAGAAGAACACCAATGGAACAACGAGCATTTGCATTAATCTGATAAATCCTTGCCCCAATACGTCGAATATCCCATTAACTAAAATGGTATCTTTTATATATGATGAAGGGACAAATAGATTAAAAACTATTCCTACCAACAACCCCAGAAATAATCCAATGAATATTTGAGTTGTCAGTCCTCTTTTTTTCTTTTTTTTCATAAACATCTTTCCTTTTTTATAAATTCATTTTTAAAATTATAAATTATTTTTTTCGATATATTTTTGAAGAGAAGTTTGCCAATCTGTGAATTTGTAAATTTGAGAAGTGTTCAATAAGAAGTTTTCCAAAGCTGTAAAATCTGGTCTGTGACCTTCTATTCTCAAGTTTTCATCTTCGATTACTTCTGCATCAATCCCTTTTATCTTCAAAATTTCTTCTGCAAAATCTTTTCTACTAGCGACGCCTTCACATGATGCATGATAAATTCCGTAATCGTACGTATCCATTAATTTCACGATAAATTCTGCCAATTGATATGCGCTTGTAGGAGAAGAATATTGCGCTTTAGGAACATAAACTTTTCCCGTTTGAATTGCTTCTTTTATAATGTCTTCTACCCTGTGATTTACCGGAGAAAATAACCAGCTAGTTCTCAAAATAAAATGTTTCACGCTGAATTCCCTTACGAAATTTTCTCCCATCAATTTGCTTTTCCCATACATTGTCGTAGGATGTGGAGTGTCGTATTCTCTGTATGCACTTCTGGATTGTCCACTGAACACATCGTCTGCTGACATGTGAATTATTTTTGCATCCACAGTGTTCGCTGCAACCGCCATGTTTCTTGCGCCCAACGCATTTACTCTGAAAGCTTCGTCTGGATTTTCTTGGCAAGCTACAGGGTCTGTAAGTGCGGAACAATTTATGATTACATTCGGTCTGTTTCTTCTGGCAAATATAGAAGTTTCATCGGAATTCACAATGTCTACGATATATTTGTCCGTTGCTAAGACTTCATCTTCCAAAGGATCCAAATATTTCTGTAATACTTTCCCGATTTTTCCATCTGCTCCACTTATCCAAATTCTATTTCTAGTCATAATATCTCCTTAAAAATTAATCTCCAATTCAACTGGACAATGATCTGATCCCATTATACTTTGGTGAATTTTTGCATCTACAAGATTATCCTTCAAATCATCACTTACTATGAAATAATCAATTCTCCATCCAGCATTTCTTTCTCTCGCTTTTGCAAAGTATGACCAATAAGAATATTCTTCTGTTTTGTCGGGATAAAAATATCTGAAAGTGTCGACATATCCATCATTTAATAAAAGCGACATTTTGTTTCTTTCTTCGTCAGTAAATCCTGCTGAACGTCTATTCGATTGTGGATTTTTCAAATCAATTTCATTGTGGGCTACATTCAAATCCCCGCACACAATTACAGGTTTTTTATCTCTTAAAATATTCAAATAATTGTGGAATTCATCTTCCCACACCATTCTATAATCTAAGCGTTCTAGTTTTTGTTTAGAGTTTGGCGTGTATACATTCACCAAGAAAAAGTCCTCATATTCGCAAGTAATCACACGACCTTCAGTGTCGTGTTCATCAATTCCAATCCCGAAACTTACACCAATTGGTTCAACTCTTGTGTAAACCAAAGTTCCAGAATAACCAGCCTTGTTAGCTGAATAAGAATATCTATGATAACCTTCGATTTCCATTTCATCAGTCATTTGATTTTCTTTCATTTTTATTTCTTGTAAACAAAAAATATCCGCATTCAAATTATCAAATGCTTCCTTAAAGCCTTTTTTCATAACGGCTCTGTATCCGTTAACATTCCATGATACTAATTTCATATTCTCACCTCTTATTTGTTATTTATTATATCATATACTAATTTTTTACTTTTTAAATATTTAGCCTATTAATAATTTATACCCAATTCAATAAATTTTTATGTTAAATTTTTATCTAAAATTAAGTACAATAAAAAAGCTCAAAATCCCAATTCGGAATTTTAAGCTTTCTACATTATATTAACGTTTCAATGAAAATGAAATTTTATATGAATTTATTATCTTTTTTGCTTGAAGTTTCTTACATATATTCAACACATCGTTATTAGTTTTATTCTTTGCCAAATCAAATTCACAACTAAAATTAATCTTGTCTTCTTCCATGCTTGCTTTAAATCCGTAAATTCCAAGTGCCGAATCTAGTTCTTCTTTACTAGAAGAATTTATAAATTCACATTCTTTAGATGAACCTTTTGGATAAGCTGACATTCTTTTTAAAGAATTATAAGCTAAAGTATTGTATATAGGTTTTTTTAAATGTTCATTCAAAATAAAATCATTAGTATTTTCTACATAAATCGAACGTGCCAGTAAATTCGCAGCTAAATTATACCCTTTTTCATAAAACCAAGCTATCGCAGCGTTGCATATTTTCTTATCTAACAAGTCAGTTGAATCATTGTTGCTTTTTTTATCTATTGTAGATTTTTTATTTTCAGATTTATTCGTCTCTTTAAATTTGGCTTTCATTTTTTCAGCCTCTTCTTTTGAAAAACTCTCATCTATTTGTTTTTCAACATCTTCATTTATTTTATTAGGATTTCCTCCTTCTATTCTTATAAGTTCCTTCAAACAATATTCAGAGGCTTCTTGATTATTGCTAACTTCATTTGCATCTTTAAGTCCAAATTTTACACACGCTTTCGCAATAATCATATTTTCTTTTATCTCATGAGCTTCTTCATACGAAAAATTTTTATCGCAAGATTTTAAAAATTTATCTAGCTCATCATCTATAGTAGTTTTATCTTTTTCAATTTCGTTTTTTATCTTTTCATAATCTTTTTCGTCAATTTTATCTGTGGATTGAGCATTCGAGATGCTTCCAATAGACAAAATCATAATAAGACAAAGAAATATAGAAAATATTTTTTTCATGAAGTCATCTCCTTTAACTTTGTTTTAAATGATTAATTATATTTTCAATATGAACTAACGTTTTAGAGGAATTGCTATTTTATATGTTTTTAATCTTCCAGCCATTTGAAGTCTATAACAAGCATTTATTGCAAAAGCTGAAGCTGTCCTTGAATTATCGTATTTATAATCATATGTGTCATTTATAATTACACGATTTGAAGTCATATTTGCAGTAAATCCATGAATAGAATAATATGCATCAGCTTCATCCCTATTAAATCTATTTTGAAATTCTCCGTTTTTTACAGATCCTGGTGGGTAAGCTTTTTTATTTTTTAATGAATTATATGCCTTAGTCCTGTAAAAAAATTCTTTTTGAGAGTTTGTTGGAACAAATTTTTTTGAAGTATCTCCATATAATGATTTACTTAATAACATAGCAGAGAAAGTGTAACCATTTGCTTTAAACCAAGCAATTGCTGTATTAGCAATAGCAAGATCGGCTATTGTTGAACTTTTTACTGCACTCTTTGTTGCTATTACAGTATTTTCTTCTGTTATTGATTTTTTCATATTATTCCTTATAAGATCTGCTTCTTCAGAAGAAAAATAGCTGTCAAGTTCTTCCATAACCTCTTTTAAAGATTCATCTACAGTTTTTCCTTCTAATTTCACAAGTTCTTCATAATAATATACTTGAGCACTTTTATTATTTTCTATAGTCTCAGTACTTTCAATATTAAACTATTTCATTGTTTCTCTCAAAGCTAAGTCTTCTTTCTTGCTTTGTAGCTCATCATAATCTGAATCGCTCTTATAATTTTCTGCAATTTCTAATACATCTTCATTAGTATCATAATGAGAATTCACTATATTTTCCTTTTGCAATATCTCTTTTGATGCTTTAATCTCATCACTAGCTATAGATACTGGGCTTAAACTTCCCAATATAATACCAATACATAGAATCGAACTTACTATTTTTTTCATTACATATCACTCCTTCTATCTTATTTAAAAGAGAATAAAAAACTTCTCTTTAATATATTATACCACTTTTTAATATATTATACCACTTTCTTATAAATTAGGATATCATTTTCAATTTTGTTAAGTTTTCGCAATTTGATATAATATATTAAAAAGAAAAAAGGAGATTTTTATGCAAGATTATAAAAATTTTAAATTAATAGATACGAGAGAATTATCTGATATCAATTCAACAGCCTATCTTTTCGAACACGAAAAAACCAAAGCAAAAGTTTTGAAACTAGCTAACGACGACGAAAACAAGGTTTTTTCAATTGCATTTAAGACAATTCCTCAAGACAGCACAGGTGTCGCTCACATAATGGAGCATTCAGTTCTTAATGGCTCCAAAAAATACACAACTCGTGAACCATTTATGGACTTGGTAAAATCCTCACTACAAACATTTTTGAATGCGATAACTTATCCCGATAAAACTTGCTATCCCGTAGCAAGTCGTAACGCCAAGGATTTCAAAAATCTTGTGGACGTTTATTTGGATGCAGTTTTCAATCCAATTGTTTACGAAAAGAAAAATATTTTCTATCAAGAAGGATGGCATTACGAAATAAAAAATGTCGATGATGATATCAAATACAATGGTGTAGTGTACAACGAAATGAAGGGCTCCTACAGTTCAATTTACACGATTATTTTCGATGAATTGTTCAAATATTTGTATCCAGATACAACTTATGCACATTCATCGGGCGGTAATCCTTACAACATTCCAGATTTAACTTACGAAAAATTCTTGGAATTCCACGACAAATACTACCACCCATCAAATTCGTTTATTTATTTCTACGGAAATGGAAATATCGAAGAAGAATTGGATCATTTGTCAGAATATTTGGATGAATATGATTACAAAAAAATCGACTCAGACATTCCTTACCAAAAACCATTTAAGGAAGCTAAAAAAGTCCAAGTCGAATACAATATATCAAAAGACGAAGAGCCAGACGGAAAAGATGTATTGGTATATGCTGCAAATGTCGGACACATCACAAATGTAAAAGATGCATTCGTATCAACTATTTTAAGCGACGTATTGTTCTCCAACGAATCTGCGATAATCAAAGAAAAATTATTGCAAGAAAACATCTGTGAATCTGTAGAGAGCGTATCATCTTACGGCCAAGAAATCACAATGGGGGTTATCGCTGAGAACTCAGATGTAAAAAACACCGAAAAGTTTGAATCATTAATTAAACGAGAATTAGAAAACATCGTGAAAAACGGAATTGACAAGGACGAACTCACATCTACTCTTAATAAATTAGAATACGATTTGAAAGAGGCTGGAAGTTTCCACACAAAAGGAGTTATCTATTTCTTAAAATCTGCTCTAAGTTTCATGTACTCAGATAGCTACTACGACCAATTACAATTCTCAGAAACACTTGCAGAATGCAGAAAATTGATCGATACAGATTACTACGAAAAATTCATCGAAGAAAAATTGTTAAACAACAACTTCAAATTGATTCTATCATTGAAAGCAACACCAGGCCTTAATTTGAAAAAAGACAACGAAGTTAAGGAAAAATTAAAACAATACAAGGAAAGCTTGTCTGATGAAGAATTGAATGAATTAGTAGATTTGAACAAAAACTTGGAACAATTCCAATCAGAAGAAGACACAAAAGAACAAAAAGATACAATCCCTACATTGGAACTTTCAGATATTGACGCAAAACTTGAAGATGTAGAAAGAATCGAAAAGAAAATCGACAATTACACATACCTAAATCCAAATCTATTCACATCAAACATTCACTACGCATCATTTATGTTTGATTTGTCGAAGTTCTCGCAAAAAGATTACTTCTATTTGTCACTTCTATCTGATTATATCGGACTAAGCGACACTACAAATTACGACTACAAGAAATTATACACTAAAACATATCTTGCATCAGGTGGAATATTCACTGCTATTCATTTGAACAATACAAAAAACGGCCAAGATTTAAAATCCAAATTTGTGTTCAGCTTCAAAACAATAGAAAAAACAGAAGACGAATGTATTAAAATCTTGGAAGAATACTTGTTTAATGTAAAATTTGAAGACAAAAATAGATTTAAAAATATCCTTCAAAACCTAAAACAAGAATACAAAACAAGAATACTTGAAGCAGGAAACCAATTCGCATTGACACGATCAATGGCATCATTCTCAGAAAAAAGCGTGTTGGAAGATGAATGTTCCGGAATAAGCTACTACGAAAAATTGTGCGACGTGTTGAATGATTTCGATGAAAAAGCAGAAATCACTTTGAAGAAATTACAAGATTACTACGAAAAAATCGTAAATTCAAACAACATGATTGTAAGCATTATCAACGAACAAGAATCCGCAAACAAATTCTTAGAAAAATTACAAAAATCGTTGATTGCTAAAATGAACACAGAAGACATCGACATCAAATCTTCTCCGACAAAATTCTTCAAATTAAAAGAGGCATACAAGACTTCTTCAAATGTTAATTACGTTGTAAAATCAGCTGATTTGAAAAAATACGGGTTTGAATACAATTCCAAAATAACTGTGTTGACAAATATATTGAACACTTCATTCTTGTACAACGAAGTCAGAGCAAAAGGCGGTGCTTACGGAGTTGGAATGAGCGTTAGCTTGAACGGAATATTGTATGTGTATTCTTACAGAGACCCTAACATCAAAAATACAATCGACATCTACGATCAAATCGACAAATTTGTCGAAAACATGAACTTCGATGAAAAAGAAATGAAGCAATTTATAATCGGAACTGTAAACCAATTCAACCCACCAATGACTACATTCACAAAAGGAAGTCGTTCGATTAACATGTATTTGTCTGGAAGAACAATAGAAGATTACGAAAATTATCTTGAAAATATGCTACACACAACAGTAGATGACTTGAAGCAATTTGCTGAAATAATCAAAAAAGCAATGAAAGAAAATCACTTAGTAGTTGTAGGAAATGATACAAAGATAGATGAAGATGCAAATCTTTTCGACAAAATAATCAATGTAGAATAAAATATCCACTAACCAAAAAATAGGACTGTGACAACAGCCCTATTTTTTTGATGATAATATTCAATGCTTTTTTAATAATATATTCAACGCTCATGCTAAGAATATCATACGGAAAAAATTGACTTTCGTACCGCGTAAGCGAAGCGTGCTTACGATTTTAAGATTTTAAGATTTAGAAATCAACAATTTTTGTAGTCTAGATATTCGTGCATGATCGTTAATATGTTATACCACAGTTTTTTAATTAAACGAATTTATAACATCAAACATAGGAATGGTAATAGATATTACGATAAATCCTACGACTATTGCCATGAAGATTATAAGCATTGGCTCTAATATGCTAATAAATGATTTGATTGCATATTCCACTTCTCCGTCGTAGAATTCTGATAATTTTTCGAAAATATCTCCCAGTTCTCCAGTGTTTTCTGCAACTTTTAGCATGGAGTTGAACACTTGCGGAGTAATTTTTCTTTTATTGAACGCTTCTTCAAGTGTAAACTCTCCAGATTCTATTTCTCTGAAAATATCGGAAAGTTGTTGTTTGTAGTATTTGTTTTTCATGGATTTTTGAATTATGATGAGTCCATCCAAAATCGTCATGGAATTTTTGTGAGTTATGCTCAAACTCCTCGCAATTTCTGAGGAGATTATAATTTTTCTTTGTTTACCAAAAATTGATTTGGTAGTTTTGAATTTGTCCAAGTAATATCCAAATCGGGTTTTACGATAAGCTATGATAAGTACCGCAATTATTAGAACTAAAATAATTAAAATCAATAATCCTTTTTCGTTAATCGCATTTGATACTGAAATCAAAATTCTTGTAGACAGTGGCAGTACCATGTCAGAACTTTCGAACAAATCCACAAATGTCGGAATGACGTTTTTGAGCATAAATATCAGCATTACAATTCCTGTGACTGTCAAAATTATCGGATAAATCATCGCGTTTTGAACTTTTTTGTTGATATCGTAAGTTCTCTCATAGTATTTGCTCAAATCGTAGACGACTTTGTCGAGCCTTCCACTTTCTTCTCCGAGTTTCATCATTGATAAAAAAAACATATCGAAGTTTTTGTCATTTGCAAAACTTTCCGACACGCTCATTCCATTATTCAAATTCTCGGAAACTTTGTCCAAGCTCGGTTTAAGTTGTTTGAATTCTTTTTGTTCTTTAAGTAGATTTACGATTTCGATGATTGGAATCTTAGCGTTCAGAAGAATTGAAAACTGTCTCAAAAACAAAAACAACTTTTTCTTAGAAACTTTGAGATTTATTTCTTTTTTTAAGATGCTATCTTCTTTTAATAAACTGTCAATCTTCATTGTACAACCTCATTGCTTCGTCAAATGAAGTGTTGCCTAGGGCTACTTGTATCAAAGCTTTTTTAAACAAACTGTCTATCTTATTTTCTTCGCCGTAGTTTTTCAAAGATTTCAAGTTCATATCTTTTTTGATTAAACTTCTCAAATCATCGGCGATTTTTAGTATTTGCATGACAGCCATTCTTCCCTCGTAACCAGAACTACATTCATCGCAACTTCCTGGCTCGTAAATTTCAGTTGGATTTAATCCGTTCGATCTGAAAACTTCCATTTGTGAAGGTGTTGGTGTGACTTTTTTCTTACAATGAGGACACAATTTTCTCACCAATCTTTGCGCGATAACAACTTTAAGAGATGCTCTTATCATGTAATCTTCAATCCCCATATCCATAAGTCTGATTATGGACTGATAGCAATCGTCTGTGTGAATTGTTGAATAAACTTTGTGTCCAGTGATTGAAGCTCTAATCGCAAGCTTCGCAGTTTCCAAGTCTCTGATTTCTCCGACCATTATCACAGAAGGGTCTTGTCTAAGTACAAACTTCAGCGTATTATCAAATCTCAATCCAATTTTTTCGTTGATTTGAATTTGATTGATTCCAAAAATATTGTACTCGACTGGATTTTCAATCGTGATAATATTTTTATCGATTGTATTTTCTCGTTCTAGCATTGTGTAAAGCGTTGTTGTTTTACCACTTCCCGTCGGCCCACAAATCAATACCATTCCATTTTCAAATTTAGTAAATCCTTCTATCATTTGTTGTTCACTTTCAGAAATTCCAAGATTTTGCATACCGATCTTAAAAGATTCTGGGTTTAAAATTCTGATAACGCATTTTTGCCCGTGAATCGTGTTGATAATACTAATTCTAAGATCAATCTTGGAATTTTCGTAAGTATATGTAATTCTTCCGTCTTGTGGAAGTCTCTTTTCTGCAATATCAAGCTCACTCATTATTTTAATTCTAGTAATTATCTTTGAATGCATGCTCTTGTCAACAGTTTTGTATTCCACCAAACTCCCATTGATTCTAAATCTAATCCTGACATTTTCTTCGAATGGTTCGATGTGAATATCGCTGGAATTTTTCCTAATTGCATCATCAATTATAGAATTTACAAATAAAATATTATCGTTGATTTCCATTGTTATCTCCTTGTATATATCTAATTTAATTATATCATTAAAATAATTAAATCAATCTACAAATAAAAAAATACCAACTGCATTGCAGTTGATATCTTCATATTTACACCAATAATCTGCCACCTTGTGTGTACAAATTATAATAATATCCTTTTTGTTCCATTAATTGTTGGTGCGTTCCGCGTTCGATTATTCCTTCTTCGGTCAACACCAAAATCAAATCTGCGTTTTGAACCGTTGTAAGTCTGTGGGCGATTGTAAGTGAACTTCTTCCTTTTGCCAAGTTTTCCAATGATTCTTGCACGATAAATTCGCTTTTGTTGTCAAGCGCTGATGTCGCTTCGTCTAATATCAAAATAGGTGGATTTTTCAAGAAAACTCTCGCGATTGAAATTCTTTGTTTTTGACCACCTGATAACATTACTCCACGTTCTCCAACATAAGTGTCAAATCCATTTTCCAAGTTCATTATAAAATCGTACGCTCCTGCTGCTTTTGCTGCATCGATTACTTCTTGTTCTGTCGCATCTGGTTTTCCGTACAAAATATTTTCTCTGACAGTTCCACTGAACAAATACACATCTTGTTGAACCATTCCGATGTTTGAACGAAGCGATTGAAGTTTGATTTTTCGAACATCAATTCCCTCCACCAAAATTTCTCCGTCTTCTACATCGTAAAATCTAGGTATCAAATTGCACAACGTCGTTTTTCCTCCACCTGAAGGCCCAACCAATGCAACTTTCTGTCCAGGATTTATAGTGAACGAAATATTGTTCAACACATTTTCGCTATTGTTATTGTATTTGAAACTTACATCTTTTATTTCGATTTTACCTTTGACATTTTCCAAATCCACAGCGTCATCGTCGTCGAAAATTTCGATATCTTGATCCATGATTTCTGTAAATCTTTCAATACCAGTCATTCCACGTTGGAATTGTTCCGTAAATTCTACAATTCTTCTCACTGTTGTAAGTAGCGTTTGAACGTATAGGATAAATGCCACGATGTCCCCGCTACTCATTTTCCCTTCGACTAGGAAAAGCCCACCAAATAAAACCACGATAATGTACATTATTCCATCAAATGCTTTTGTTATCGTGTTAAATCCAGCCATAGATGCGTAAGTTTCTGATTTAATATCCAAGAACTTCTTGTTTCCTTTTTGGAATTTTTCGATTTCGACATCTTCATTTGCGAATGATTTTACAACTTTAACTCCTAGCAAACTGTCTTCTATGTCCGCATTCAACACTCCGATGTGATGTTTTTGTTCTTTGAATCCTTTTCGCATTCTTCTGTTGTATTTGGATGCAAACACAATCATTAAAGGAATTGATAAGAACAAAATCACCGTCAATAATGCATTCAATCTAACTAAGATTACAAATGAAACTATTATTTTGATAAGTCCAATGAAATATTCTTCTGGACAGTGATGCGAAAATTCAGTTATATCGAACAAATCAGATGTAATTCTTGCCATAATTTGTCCGACTTTTGTTTCGTTAAAATACGAATCGGAAAGTTTTTGCAAATGTTGGAACACATCGTATCTCATGTCCGTTTCAATCTTTGCTCCCATTATATGACCAGTTTTTGTCATGTAGTATCCTGCCAACAAATCTATTATTTTGATGACCAAAAGCAAAGCCGCCATTCTGTAAATCATTTCTCTTGTCAAAGAATATGTTCCAAGCCCTGCGTTTGTTAGTCTTCTCAAAATCATCGGCAACACCATATCTGTAAGCGTCGTAAGAGCAGCACAGAACAAATCAAACATCAAAATGAATTTGTATTTTTTAAAATAAGGCATAACCCTTTTTATCAGATTGAGATTTCTTTTCATACTTGTATCCTTTCTTTTAAAATTAACCAATACAACAATTATAGCACATTAAATTATTTTACATAATACAAAAACCGCCAAATCCAAAATCAATCTGATTTCAAACTCGGCGGCCAATTTATTTTGTGGATAATTTCTTCATTAATATTGTAATTGCGAAAAATCCTACCAATATTAAAATATAAATAATAATATTAAGTGTGAACAAATTTTGCTTCACAGGTCCTGAAAAAATCGAAAAATATGAAAATAAAACAATTCCAATCGCTGATATAGCAATCAAAATGTATCTGAATTTACTGTCATGAAATCTCTTTTCTTTTCTGGAAATTATAATCGGAGTTGCAATTACAGCTGCAAACATCGTCAAATAAAGTATAACTGCAGACACTGAAATTTGTTTAAATTCCAATCCTAAGAAATTTCTGATTAGATTTGTAGCAAGTCCAACAGAAGTTATCAACAAAAAGTAATATACAAATTCTATTAATTTATTCGCTATACTCACATTAGAAAAATCTTCAATGTAGTTGTTCACCTTTCGAAGTTCTGATTTATACAATTCTTCTGTAGGAATTGCACCTTTCTTTTGTAACTGCATCAAATCAATATCCAAAAGTTTCTTACATTCACTAAACGTCTTAAAATGCAGGTTTCTAGTCTTCAAATTTATCAAAATTCTTTGTTTTATATCTGAAAAATCTTCGTCCAATTTCATTCGTTTTCACCTCTCATATATAATACCATAAAAAAACTATAAATTATTCAATTGATATTCAAAAATTATTCACGATAATTTATCCCAAATTGTTGGTAAGTTTTTGTGGATAAATGTGGATAATGTGGATAACTTTGTGGATATCTTGAAATAAGCCAAATTTTTTGCACAAATTATCGTCAATTTCTGTGGAAAAGATTTGTATAACTTATTTGAAATGTATTTTCACTAAATTTATTTAACACTCAGTTAATAAATATAATCCAACTTTCAAAATACTTACATTAAAATTCAATTCATTTTCAATGTATTACTTTTCCTAAAGTATATCGTAGCAGTCTGTTATGCTATAATTATCTTAATATATTAATGAAGGAGAATTATATGAAATATTTCGATTACGATTCATTTAAAGACTTTACATTTATTTCAAAGTTAAAAGCTTTAAAAAATTCAGACGATATTTTCTGTGTTACTACCACAGCTAATATAAAAGAGAACAAATACGATTCAAATATTCATAAAATCGGAGACAATAAAAACTTCACAAGTTCCAACAAAGACTCTTCATTTTTTGAATTGAGTGATGGAGATTTGTTGATTGTGAGAAATTCAGAAAAAGAAGAAGATTCTGACACGACTTCTTTTTACAGACTTCCAGTTGCTGGTGGAGAAGCTGTAAAAGAATTCGACATCGATTTGAAAAACTGTGAAATTCTTTTCGAATTGGAAGATTCTTTTATTGTAAAATACGAATTCGATAGACATCATGAGATGAATAAAATCACAGAAGAAGAAAAAAACGAAGATGTCGAAGTTTTGACAGAACTTCCCTATTTTGAAAATGCAATTGGATTTACCGACAAAAAAAGAACGAGACTTGCTAGATATTTTCCAAGCATCGACAAAATGGATATTCTAACAGACGAATTTTCGAATATTTCATCTGTCGACATCAATGATGACAAATCAAAACTTGTTTTCGTAAGAAATTCTTATGAGAATGTTATGAAAATCGAAGATGAATTAGTTGAATACGATTTGAAATCTGGAAAAGAGTCTGTGATTTTACAAGATTTTATGATAATGTCTACAAAATATTTCAACGACGATATCGTAATTCTCGCTACAGATGGAAAAGAACATGGGCTGAACCAAGACTGTGAAATCTACAAAGTTGTGAATAGCAAAGCTGTAAAGCTAAACGAAGATCACTATTGCTTGTACAATTCCATAGGTTGTGATTTGAAATATTCTTCCGGTAGTCAAATCGAAAAAACTGACGACTACATGTATTTTGTGATTTTGGAAGAATATGGAAGTGCGATTTTAAGAATGGATAAAAATTACAAGTTCGATAAGATTTTATCCACAAATAATTCTATCAATATGATTTCTGTGAAAAACGATGATGTGTACTACGTTTTGATATCTGAAAATCACGGACAAGAAGTCTACAAATTAAATGGAGAACAATTATCTCATTTGAACAATGACGATTATCACATAAGCAAAAAAGACAAATTTATATTTGAAAACGACGGACAATCATTCACAGGCTGGGTGATTTATCCAAAAGATTACGACGAAAACAAAAAATATCCAGGCGTTTTGTCCGTACACGGCGGTCCGAAAACTGTTTTCGGTGAAGTTTTGTTTCACGAAATGGAATTATTGTCTGCAAAAGGATACTTTGTTTTCTATACAAATCCACGTGGAAGTGACGGATATGGAAATGAATTTATGGATATAAGAGGAAAATACGGAGATGTAGATTATTCAGATTTGATGAAATTCACAGATATTGTTATGGACAAATACCCTATCGACAAACTTGGCTACACCGGAGGATCTTACGGAGGATTCATGGCAAATTGGATGATGACTCACACTAACAGATTCGATTGTTTTGTAAGTCAACGTTCGATTTCAAATTGGATTTCTTTCAGTTTGATTTCGGATATTGGATATTATTTTGGAACGGATCAAAACCACACTGAAACAGTGTTAGATGATTATGATAAATTGTGGGACAAATCTCCTCTAAAATACGCAAAGAATGCCCACACTCCAACTCTTTTCATCCATTCCACAAAAGATTACAGATGCCCTGTGTCTGAAGGAATGCAAATGTTTCAAGCTTTGAAACTTAACAACACACAAACAAGGTTTGTGATGTTTTACGGAGAAAACCACGAGCTTTCACGTTCTGGAAAACCTAAAAACAGAATCAGAAGATTAAAAGAAATCTGCGTTTGGTTTGATGAATATTTGAGGTAGATGATGAAAAAACAGAAAAAAGAAAAAAAGAATTTGTTCTTCAAAAAATTACTGCAATCAATAAAAGAAGACCAAATCCCATTATTAAGCGCACAAACAACTTATCATTTTATAATGAGCTTGGTGCCATTTCTAATAGTTTTATTAAATATTGTGTTGATGGTTGCTGCCAGTAAAATTGATTTGATAATCAAATCAATGGAGGTCCTTCCCTCTGAAACGAGAAATATACTAATGACATTAATCAACACGATTATAAGTAACAGATCCTCATCTGTACTTTCCATCTCTTTGTTGGTGGCGTTGTGGTCTAGTTCTAAAGCTTTGAAATCTTTAATCAAAGCTATGAACAAAGCATTTGATGTGAGAAGCGAAAACGGATTTTTGAAAACACAACTTAAAAGCATTCTGTTCACAGTAGTACTACTTTTATTGTTGATGGTGACATTGGTATTTATCGCATTTGGTGGTTTGATTTTAAATCTAATTGAGCAATATATGAAAATACGAATACCATACTTTGCACAATTTTTCAGATATTTAATACCTATTGTATCCATGATTTTTGGATTCACATTGCTATACAAATTCGCACCTGATTTTGGTTCAACGAGAAGTATCAAATGGAAATCCGCAATGCTAGGAGGAACTATCGCAACCATCGGATGGCTTTTAATTACATTGTTGTATTCGTTCTACGTTTCCAACATTTCGAATATGTCCTTGACCTACGGTCCATTGGTAGGCGTGTTCGCACTTTTTGTGTGGATTAACTTATCTTCACAAATAATTTTGATTTCAGCAGAAATCACAGCCAACTACGACCAAGTTAAAAGAGGAGTTATTTATTCGACTTAGAATTAACTGAAATAAGTAGATTACCAGTTTTGCTAAGAATATCATACGGAGGAAATTTATCTGATTTCAAATCGAAAAAATCCGTCCAAAATCGCATTTGCGTAAGCGCTAGCGTGCTTGCGATTTTAGGATTTTGAGATTTAGAAATCACAAATTTACGTAGTCTAGATATTCGGGCAAGCTGGTTTTCTACTTTAGACTGTACCTTTAAAATCTTAATGTCAAGCGATTATGTAATTATATGAAATAAAAATAGACAAACCGATACGGTTAGAATATCATACGGAGAAAATAAGTATAAATTCAAGCGAAGTGAATCGTAAAAAATTGTGCTGTTTGAGCCGGAAGGCGAGTTCACAATTTTAGATTCACAAGCTTAGAATTTATTTATTTGCGTAGTCTAGATATTCGTTCGTATCGGTGTCTATTTTCGTATATCTTGAAACTACCTTTAGCAATATTTGTAGACAGATGAGCGGTTTACGAGTTTTTGTATTTTATTGTCTTGAAACTACCTATACATATTTTTGTAGTCTAGATATTCGCGCGTGATGGTTTTGCCACTTTTTACTACATTTTCTAATTCAATATAAAAGCCAAATACAACCTGATAAAATCTTCTACATTTCTAGGATCAAGTCCTGTGATATCTCTAAGTTTATTCAGTCTGTACTGAACGGTATTTTTGTGTACAAACAAATCCTCAGCACATTTTGTTATGCTTTGATTATTCGTCGCATAAATTTTTATCAAATCTTTGTAAATATTGTAATCTTCGTCGGAAATATCTTTCAATACGACTTGCTTGAATTTTTTGATTCTATCTTTTTTGATACTTCCAAGCAAAATTCCCAAATCTAATGTGGAATAATCCACAACGCAGTCTTTTCTTTGCAAATTATCCAACCAATCCAATGCAACCATGCAATTGTCATAGTTTTTCTTAAATTGGCTAATCATTTTGAATGAACCGCTGATGCCAAAATACACCCTACTGTCTATTGCATCGTGAATTTGGTTTCTTATTTTCTCCAGTTTTTTCTTGATGATAATCTTATCTACGTTGTTTGAAAGAATTACAATTTCTCCGTAAAAAACGCTGTATACGAAATTATTGGACAGATTATTCTCCAAAATTTTGTAAATTTTATCGGAGTCTTTCAACAAAAATCTGTTTTCGGAATTTTTGCCGACTATAACGTATTTTTCGTCTTCACTTTCCAGATATCTGTACAATCCGTAATCGTCCAACTCATTTATCAAACTCTCAAACAAATACTTGTTCATGTCCTTTTTCTTGAGTTTGTTCTTCTCAACTAGTTGTTCTTTTACTAGTATTTCGGTCATTTTTTTGATGATATTTCCGTATTTCATAACTTCGTCTTTGTTTCCAGTAATGCCGATAACGGCGATGATTTCTCCGTCGATTGTAACTGGGATATTAATTCCCTTCTTTGCTCCAACGTATTCTTTTTCATTATCAACAAAAATTGTTTCGTTTAGCTTTACGCATTCCTTGGCAGCTTCGTGATAAGTGCCAATTCTATTTGAATTTGTTGAATAAATAATATATCCTTCTTGGTCAAAAAAGTTCAAATCGTAGTCAATAACATCTTTTAATTTTTCGACTATCATTTTTGCAGTGTGATCAGAAATTCTCATTTGTTCTCCATAATAATAAATTTGTTTGTTCATTTAACATTATTATTACATAAAACATACATTTGTGCAATCGTTTGTTATAAAATTGAGATAGGAGGTTGTTATGAATATATTAGTATTGATAGACTCTTTTAAAGGAAGTTTGAGTTCTTTGGAAGCAGGAGAAATCATAAAAAAAGCTTGTGAAAAAAATCCTTCTAACAAAGTAATCGTAAAACCTGTTGCTGATGGTGGAGAAGGAACTATTGATTCATTAAAGGATATTAAAAACGCTAAAATAGTTGAAGTCGATGTACATAATCCTTTGATGGAACATCACACAGCTAGATATTTGATAGTAGATGATAAACTTGCAATTATGGAAATGAGTGAATCCAGCGGACTTACCCTTATAAAAGATAACTTGGATCCAATGAATGCTACGACTTTCGGAGTTGGCGATATGATCAAGGACGCTTTGGATAAAAATATCCGAGAATTTATCATTGGAATTGGTGGCTCTGCAACTACAGATGGCGGTATGGGAATGCTAAGAAGTTTGGGAGCGCGATTTTTTGACAAAAATGGAATCGAAATCTCAAACGGTCCAATAGGAATTATAGATTTGGAAACAATTGATTTGGAAAATTTCGATGAAAGACTTAAGGAATGCACATTCCAAATAGCTTGTGATGTGGACAATCCATTGTGTGGACAACGTGGATCGGCAAGAGTATTTGCACCACAAAAAGGAGCAAGTCCAAAACAAGTTGAAGAGTTAGATAAACTTTTGGGCAAATATCACGAAGTTACAAAAAAAGTTATTCCTGGTGCAAATGATACGATTGAGGGAGCTGGTGCTGCCGGTGGTTTGGGATATGCCTTCAAAAATTATTTGAATGCAGAATTAAAACCAGGAATTGAAATTATTCTAGAAATGCTTGGTGCAGATGTGTTAATCAAAAATTCTGATTTGGTTATCACAGGAGAAGGCAAGATGGATTTCCAAACATCTATGGGAAAAACTCCTGTAGGAATTGCAAAGCTCGCAAAGAAATACAACAAAAAAGTCATCGCTTTTTGCGGCGTTTGCGATAACGATGCAGTCTCTGTTAATGAAAGAGGAATCGATGCATTCTTCCCTATTCTTAATAAATGTATGCAAACAAATGAAGCTATGGATAAAAAAGTTTCAGAAGAAAACTTGTACAGAAGTGTTGACCAAGTAATGAAATTAATAAATTTATGGAGGTAGTATGGACAACGTAACATTTTCAACGATTGGAGCATTGATTGGCTTAGCGTTATCAATTTTTCTAATCATCAAAAACTTCCACGCAACTTACGCACTTATCATAGGCGCTTTGGTTGGTGGACTTATCGGTGGAGGCGGACTTGTGGGAACTGTGTCTGCCATGGTAAAAGGTTCTGAATCAATGATGAGTTCAGTTCTAAGAATTATGACAAGTGGTATTTTGGCAGGCTGTTTGGTTAAAACGGGTGCTGCAGAAAAAATCGCAGACACGATTATCAAAAAATTAGGCGAACAAAAGGCTTTGATTGCTATTGCGATTTCTACGATGATTATCTGTGCTGTCGGTGTATTCATTGACATTTCAGTTATCACTTGCGCACCTATCGCCCTTGCTGTTGGTAAGAAATCAAACCTTTCCAAATCCAGTATTTTATTGGCTATGATTGGTGGAGGAAAAGCTGGTAATGTAATCAGCCCTAACCCAAACACTATTGCAACTGCTGAAGGATTTAAGCTAAATCTTACATCATTGATGTATGTGAATATCATTCCTGCAATTTGCGCATTAATCGTAACGATTATTATTGCAATGGCTTTAGCAAAGAAAAAAACTGATGTCATAGATTCTACTGATTTGGAATCTTCTGAAAGAACAAACTTGCCAAGTTTCTTCGCATCAATTATAGGTCCTGTTACTGTAATTGTGTTATTGGCACTTAGACCACTTGCCAAAATCACAATCGACCCATTGATTGCACTTCCTTTGGGAGGATTTGTATGCTTATTAGCTACAAAAGAAACTAAGAATACCAAAGAATATGTCAACTACGGTTTCTCAAAAATAATCGGAGTTTGTGCACTTTTAATCGGTACAGGAACAATAGCAGGAATTATCAAAAATTCAACACTACAAACAGATATGATTAATTTGATTACTGCATTTAATCTTCCTGCATTTATACTTGCTCCAGTAGCGGGTATTTTAATGGGAGGTGCAACAGCAAGTACAACTGCTGGAAGTACAATAGCATCTCAAACATTCGCCAAATCATTAATCGATGCAAATGTAACTGCACTAAACGCAGGTGCTATGGTTCATGCAGGTGCTACAGTTATCGACTCACTTCCTCACGGATCATTCTTCCATGCAACTGGTGGATCAGTTAAAATGTCTATCGCTGACAGATTGAAAATCATTCCTTACGAAGCAGCAGTAGGTTTGACGACTACAATCGCATCGGTATTAGTATATTTAATTACAAAATAATTTTTCTCAAAAGTAAAGGCTATGAGCATACAACTCATAGCCTTATTTTTATTTGTTGATATTATCATTGCCCTTTGGTTTTGCCAAAACAGAAATCACTATAAATACTACGCTAAATCCTAATATAATCAAAAGATTCGGCAATATTTTTGAAATTTCAGGAAATTCTTCTAAAATTTCATTGTTTTTAATATAGTAAAATCCTGGAAAAATTCTACCTATTGTAAGAGCAGTTTTCCCTAGTAATTCTTGTGGAACAAATGCGCCACATAAAAATGATGATCCGAGTGAGACGATGTTCATTACTCCTTGAACTGTGTTAGAATTTTTGATTACATTTGATATCATCACAGCCATCGACACCACAGATATCGTGAATACAAACGAATTAAGCATCATTAGATTGATGTGAGTCTTTGTAAAATCGTATTTGTACAAAACACAGAACAATATCATGTAAATTAACCAGAACACAAGTCCTGTGACGATATGCCCCAGCATCAACTCCATATTAATTCTAGTTCTTGGACATGGTGATACGTTGTTTCTCATAAGAATCGGCTGCTTTTTGTAGACCAAAGCGATATTTGAAACGACTAATATCACTTGTGCAAGTAGCAGGTAATTTAAAAAGTTAAAGTAGAATTTAGCTTTATCTTTTTTGGAATTTACACTTCCCTCTTTAATGCTAACATCAATTTTTTTATCCAAATCCTCATTCGCGTTTTTTATAGCCTCGTCTTCAGTAAATCCACTTTTTTCGTAGGAACTTACTTGGCTCAGATAAATATTTATCTTTTCTTTGATATCCATCGCATAAGCATTATTAGGAGCGACTTTGTATAAAACTTGTTTTGTTGTGTCGAAATCCTCTGGAATTATTACAGCTGCGTTGATAATATCGTAGAAAAGTTTGTCGTCTACGATTGTTTCATCCATTGTTTTTATCTTAGCGTTCTTGTCCAAATAATCATACAAAGATTTGGACAGTTTAGTATTCGCTTTGTCTTGCACATAAATATTTACATCAACGGGTTTGTAGGAAGTTTGTGTCGTGTTTTTTGTCGCAAAGCTCATCAATACGAAAAATATTATCGTGTACAAAAGTATAGGAGTTTTGTGTGCCCATGTGATTTTAAAATAATTTTTAAAGACTCTCATACTCTTTACCTCTCATGAAAAATAGTGACGCTACGACAAATACAACCGTAATTATCAAAAGATTAATGATATCTTTGTTAAATCGTGCCATCGAATCGTAATAATACAACGAATACACCGCATCTGTAACAACAGCAACAGGATTTATTTTGTTGATAATGGGAAGCTTCTCTGCGATGATTACTTTTATTTCTGGAACCATCATTCCCGCTAAAAAAGACATAAGCATCGTAATAGCGATTCCCATTCCGATTTTTGTATCTAGACTTTTTTTGTTGGATACTCCAATTAAGATGCCAAAAGCAACTCCACAAAAAGATGAAATACTTGCAAGTCCTATTATCGCCCCAATTCTATCTCCGAATTCAACTCCAAGTGCGTATTTCAAATATGCGATAAATAAAACTGTGATTGCAAAATTGATAATCCAGCTGACAAGAACCGATGCAGAAAGCATTACGCTTTTTTTAGTTGGAGAAACTGCGTTACGCTTTGCGTTTGTAGATAAGTTCGCTTCGTATTGGAAGCTAACGAAAAGGCCCCACATATATCCGTAAATCGTCGTCATTCCTAAAAGCGTGTAGAAAAACACATTCACAGGATTCATGTTTTTTCTTGAAACGTCTTTGATGTGATCGTCTACATTTAAGATTTTCCCGATATCAGCCGTCGGATTTTTCTGCATTATCTTAGTTATCATGGATACTTTTTGAGAATATGAATTCATAATAGTTTCGACGATTGTCTCAGAAATCCCAGATTTTTTTGTGTAGATTTTATCCATCGAATCAATGTACGCTTTTACATCTTCGTTAGTATTCAATATATCTTCGTTTTTTGATTCTACAACCTTGAAATATTTCTCATCTTCCATCTCATTCATGAAGTTTTTGAAATTGTCGTCTTGCATAAGAGTTTCATTAACAGCTACATCAATGGTTTTGAATTTACTATTTTCATTGATATTTCCAAATGCTAATTTGAAAAAAATCCCCAGAACAATCGGAAACATCAGCGCCCAAAAAAGCATAGCTTTTTGTCTCAAAAGTAACTTAAAAGTATTTTTAAATGAATGTAGAAACATATCAATCCCTCAAATCTTTGCCCGTTAATTCCAAGAAAACATCGTTAAGACTTGGCTTTTCGACATTCAAAGAACTGTAGTTAATGTTGTTTTCATCCAAAAGTTTAATCAACTTCATTAAATACCCATCTCCATGAGAAAAATTCAACTTAACATTGCCGTCCTTATTTTCAAAATTCATCAAATGTGGAAGAGTTTTGATTTGAGATATCACATCTTCATTTAATTCTTTCGCTGTGAAGCTTATCTTCTCGTTCATTTCAATCATATCTTTGAGTTGTTCCGATGAGCCCTTTGCAATGACTTTGCCCTTGTCAATTATCACGATATTATCACACAAGAAATCAACTTCATCCATATAATGCGATGTATAAATTATCGTTGAGCCATCTTCGTTTAGTTTTTTTATGCCTTCCAAAATACTATTTCTAGATTGCGGATCAACAGCAACAGTCGGCTCATCTAGGATAATTAGCTCAGGTTTATGTGCAATTCCACAAGCTATGTTAAGCCTTCTTAGTAAACCTCCGGATAATTTTTTCGGTTTAAACTTCACAAAATCATTCAGACTTACCAAATCCAACGCTCTTTTCACAAGCTTACTTCTTTCAGATTTGTCTTGTATGTACAGTCCGCAGAAGTAGTCGATGTTTTCGTAGACAGTCAACTCATCATACACTGCGACATCTTGAAACACCACGCCAATCCTTTTTTTGATATCATAAGCATCAGCAGACATTTCTTTTCCAAAAATCTTCACACTTCCAGAATCTTTTTTCAATAGCGACAATATGCAATTGATAGTCGTGGATTTCCCACTACCGTTTGGACCAAGTAGTCCCAGAATTTCTCCTTTTTTCACGTCCAAATCTAAATTGTCGACCGCAGTAAGTTCCTTGTATTTTTTTACAAGACCTCTGACCTCTATAAGGTTTCCCATAAAATCCTCCATAAATTTTATTTCTATCTTTATTATATAATTAATCAATCATTATTGTGTAAAAAGTTTGTAAACAAAGTGCAAAATTAATTATAAAATCTCTAAATTCTGCAAATTTGTCAAAAAAATCAGCACAAAGAACAACTTTATGCTGAAATTTTTCGTCTATGCTAATTTCTTTTTATCTTGGATATAAGCAATTATTCCAAACACTGCCCCCGTAACAATCGCCGGTAACAACCATTCAAATCCAACAGAACTTAGAGGAAGAGTTTTGATTGCATCCGTAAAACCTTGTAAAATTTTAAAATTTTGATTCAAAACTTCTACGAAACTCACTACAAATGTCGCAAGCACTGCCCCTGTGTATATCAAATCGTATTTGATATGTTCTTCGAAAATTCCTAAAAAAATAAGTACCATAATTATAGGATAAACTGTCGACAGTATTGGAACTGCTGCTTTAATAAGCGCTTCAACCCCAACAAGTGAAAGCACACCAGAAATCACAACTGTTGCCAAAACAATTGGTTTGTAGCCCAATTTGTCTTTTGTAATATTCGAGAAGAAATCTCCGGCAATCGCACTGAGCCCAACTGATGTAGTCAAACATGCCAATGACACCGCAATTCCTATGGCTATTTTACCAGCTGAACCTAAAATATTTTGAACAGTTCCAAGTAGTATGTCCACTCTTGTGTTTTGAACTGTGTAAATCTTGGATGCAGTCGCCCCAACATAAATCAATCCACCGTAAATAATCGCCAATAAAACAAATGCCACAAGTCCAACCCACTTGACAAGCTTCAGTCTTTCTTCGTCGTTGACATATCCTTTTCTTTTCAAATCTGAAACTACAATCCCTGTCATAAGCGCTGCTCCAAGAGCATCCATGGTTTGATATCCTTCTGCAAATCCTTTCATAAATATCTGATTTTCGGTTGCAATATTCATAACACCAATAGGATCTACGATACACTTACCTATAATAACTAATAAAATAACTACCAATCCTGGCGTCAAATACTTCCCTATTTTATCGATAACTCCCGTTTCGTTAAATACAAAAATCGCAGTCAACGTGAAAAATATTAATGCTGTTACCCATTCTGGAGTTCCTGGAAAAACTTTCGACACAAAAACTTCGTGAGTTGTCGCTGCAGTTCTAGGAATTGCAAAAAGCGGTCCAATGGTTAATATGGTAACGGTTCCAAGAATCTTAGCAAATTTATTCCCGACTCTTTTTCCAAGATCTTCTGCTCCTCCACCCAGCTTAGCGGTGATGATTACGCCAAGTACAGGTAGTACAGGGTCTGTCAACAAAAATCCTAGCATCGCCTTTTTGTACTCAGTTCCCGAAAGCACTCCTAAATAAGGTGGAAAAATCAGGTTTCCTGCGCCAAAGAATATTGCAAATAATGCAAATCCTACGATAATGACGTCCTTAAATTTCTTATTCAAAATATCCTCCTATGTATTTCTATATCTTTATAGAAAATGATTTCATAATTAAATTTTAATTCTAAAAAGTTTTATTGTCAAATTTATTTATTTCATTATCAAAATAAAGTGATAAATTTTACTCTAAAAACTAAATTTTGCACAAAAAAATCATAGGCCACATCAATGACCTATGATTATAATTTTATTCTACTACTTTTCCGCCCTTTTTCTTTTGTTTGTCGTTGTAAACTTTCTTAGCTATACCAATCATGATTGATAATGCAAACAATGTCAAAAGACCCAAGAAAAGTTTTTGCGCTCCACCAGTCAATGTTCCTCCAACGTATGAATAAACAATTGTTGCAGGTAGTTGCCCAATTCCAGTCGCTATGAAAAATGACCAGAATCCCATGTTAGTAAGACCTGCACCATAACTTACAAAGTCGAATGAAACGAATGGTAAAAGTCTACAAATTAATATTGCATATTTTCCGTATCTTTCGAAAAATACGTCAACACTTTCCATAGCACCTTTGCTTGTTAGTCTTTCAACAGCATCTCTTCCTAAAGCTCTCGCTAAGAAAAAGCAAAGTGCAGCTCCTGCCATCGCTGATGACCAAGAAAGCATAGCTCCCTTAACCCATCCAAATATTGCAGCATTTGATAAAGTAATCAAGAATGCTGGAATAGGGGCCGCAATTGATTGAAGAACCATCAAAATAAATGATACAACTGCTGCTTGTTTTCCGTAAGATCTCAAATATGCTACAACTACATCAGTATCTAATTTTGAAATCGTAGAGAAAGCTTCATTAGTTTTAGCTTTAACTGAAGGTACAAAGAAATACAATCCCAATAAAATTCCAATGATTGCCAATGCGATAATTCTTTGGATTTTTCTCTTGTGTTTGAGTTCTGCGATTTCTTCAGGTGTTTTTTCTTCTCTTAAATCGCTAAGTTTAACTTCTTCTTCTCTCATAGCTTTACGTTCTTCTCTACTATAATACTTTTGATATTTTTTCTGAGTAAGAACTATATAGAGGTTGATTAAGTTAACAATTACGATAACTGCGATTGTAGGAATGAAAATATTCTTAACTGGTCCATGATACATTATAAACTCTTTTACAATGTAGATAAGACTTTGAGTTTTCCCACCTATTAGTGCAATTAAGAATATCGCCGCTTCCAAAGCAAAGAATACATATCTGTTGATATTTGTATAAGCAATTCCTAGTATCAATCCAAAAGCCGTAAAGATAAACATTACTAGCTGCTGGCTAACCATCATCTCAAAATTTACGTTGAATAACAAAAGTAGACAACTTAAAACCCCGATGGCTACGCCCGTAGTTAAATAATAAAATATCGCCCTTAACTTTTTCACTTGATACCTCTATTAATCTTCTAGAGTATAAGTTACAGCTACATAAGTTCCATCTTCTGGAAGAACATCAGGGTTACCAGTAAATTTAACTTCGTTTCTCTTTTCTACAGCTCCATTAGTGTAAGTTGTATTAGAAATAATTCCTACTGGACAAGAGTCCAAGCAAGTTAAGCAACCTGTTTTTTTGTTTTTTGCTCTTTCTAAGTTTCCACCAAATCTAAAATCAATTTTCTTTCCATTGCTATCTGTTATTACTTCGTTAATGTCGTAATCTTTTCCAGCGCCTTCCCAAGTTACAGTAGCACCTATTTTAGATCCTTCAACGTGAGTTTCAGCTGCATTATCTGGAGTCATATTTTCACCAGGTTTTGCACCAATTTCGATTAATGCGTTGTAGAAATCATCTGGAGTAGCATAAGCAGTAAGAACTGATTTTGCTCCGTTACTACCGTCAGTATTTACAGAAGCATGTCTTGTGTTTTCTGTGAAGTATTTTCCGTTAACTGAAGATAATACTGTAATTTTCTTAGCTTCTTTGTCAACCTTGATTGGATTATCCAAAGAAACGCCGTTTACTTCGTCAGCTTTCTTTTCTTCTGTTTTGTTTTCTTCTGTTTTAGCTTGTTCAGTTGTTTTAGTTTTGTTAGATTCTTGTTTTTTATCGTCTGCTTTTTGTGAACAGCCAGCTAATCCTACTATCGCTAGACATAAAAATCCAGCCAATAATTTTTTTCTTAAATTCATAAATAATCCCTCCATTATCAATTTGATGTTGTTATATCATCTAAGTTTAATACTGTTTGCAATTTAAACTCTATGAAATATTTTTTTTAATTTTAATTCATGATTTTTTTCTTGCCTGTAATATAGTCTTCTAATTTGTATATCAGAAAAATATATATCACAGCATTTCCTATCATATGGTTGATATCGAACGGAATTGATGTCATGTATCTTGCAATGAATACATTCATTCCCATGACAGTCATACATTCCATCAACGTGATTATAAGTCCATACAAAAATCCTGACACAGACAATGCGATAGTTTTCGTTACCAATGTTTTTTTCAATTTAAAAACATTGAAAATTGCATAGTTAAATACAGCCAAGATGAAAAAGTCTACCACTTGGAACAAAACCCATATTCCAAATCCAAGCACAAAACTTGTGACTACCATCGTGACTGCATTTACAAATAGTGACTCTTTTAGGTTTTTTTCAATTGCAAGTATCAGTATGACATCCGACAAGATTTTTACATTCGGAATTATATTCAAATAAATTCTTGTCAGGATGCACACTGCTGATAATATTGCAATTCTAGTCAAATCACTAGTTTTCATTATTTCATTTCTTGAAATTTAAATTCTATCTTGTCATTTTCGTTAACTTTGTAATCGCCGATTCCAACTTCTGCCATTTTATCGTTAACATAGTACATCCAGTATTGTTTCTTAGCTGGATCTTGTTTTACGCCTTCTAATTCAGTCATCATACCTTTTTCAAAAACTGCTTTGTGATTTTTTTCAAGGTAAGATTGCAAGTTTTCATCTTTTTTGATTTCTGCATCTTCTTTTAAGATTTCCTTGTTGTTAACTTCATCCATTACAACGATTGAAACCTTAGTAGCTTCACTCTCAGATGCTTTTTCTTCTGTTTTGTTTTCGTCTGTTTTTGCTTGTTCTTGTGTTTGTTCTGTTTTTTGTGGCTCTTGGGCCTTATCTTTGTCAGCGTTACAAGCTGTCAATGAGAACACAAGCATCATCAATACCAATAATTTTTTCTTCATAATCATCTCTCCTTTGGAAATTCCATCGCCTTAGCGAATATTTTTTCATAGTCCTTTGTCATTGATAATTCTATATAATTCATATCTTCAGCAAGAGTGGACATTTCTTCCTTTATTTTATCGTTCATTAAACACATGTACGCCCCTATTAAAGATGAATTACCTACATAACTTATTTTGGATTCAATTTCGTAAGGCAGAATACCTACCCCTACGATTGAAGATGGTTTCAAATGACTTCCGAATTGTCCTGCGACAATACATTCGTTCAAATCGGAAATATCCAATCCCTCTTCATCCAAAAGTTTTATAAAACCAGAAAGTATCGCTCCTTTTGCAAGTTGCACTTGTCTGATATCTGATTGCGTGATAACAAGTTCATCAGTCATCATGAACTCTCTTTTGTTATCCACAATTCTAACCAAATCTTTTCTAAAATCATCGACAGAGTTTGGGTCGATAATCCTACCTCTCTTATTGACGATTTTATTTCTAACAATTTCACTGATTACAGCAAGAATACCACTACCACAAATTCCTTTTGCTGGCTTGTCGCCGATTGTTTGTAATTTGACGTTTGACCCGTCAATGACAACATCTTCGATGGCTCCTTGTTCTGCTCTCATTCCGCATTTTATATTCATACCTTCAAGTGCAGGACCAGCTGCACAAGAACAACAATACAATTTGTCATTAGTCTTCAAAACTATTTCGCCGTTTGTACCGATATCTATAAACAGTGTATTTTCTCTGTTTCTCATATCTGTAACATAAGCACCTGCTACAATATCTGCTCCTATATATGCAGAAACATTGGGCAAAGTGTACAATTTTGCGTCCAAGTTCAGTCCAATATCTTCACACATCAAACTCTTTGCTTCAGTGAACACTGGTTTGTACGGGAATTTCCCCAAGCTTCTTGCATCCACTCCCAAAAGCATATGAACCATCGTAGTATTCGCCGCAATGTCAACTTCTTTGATGTCTTTTCTGTCTATTTTCGATTCGACAATCATTTTGTCAATAAGTTTGTTCATGGAACTTACAATGCTGTGTTGGAGAATTTTCGCTGCATTTTCATGTTCAAACTCAAACGTAATTCTCGTAAGCACATCCAAGCCGTACTTTGTTTGCGCATTAAGTGCGGAGTTTTTTGCGATGATGTCTCCAGTTTTCAAATCTACTAAATTCATGCACACAGTTGTAGTACCAATGTCCACACAAATCCCGTAACCGTCCCTGTATTGTTTTTCAAACTCTGGCATGTCCCCTGAATCGAGCACATCAATGGAGCTGTTTTCGCTTAATGTTTCCACGATAACATCTCCACTCATTGTAACTGCACAAGAAAGTCTGATGCCGTTTTCGATTTCTTCTTTTTTCAAAAGTCTTTTTTCGGTATCAGTTATTTCGTTGACATTTCCTTCTACAACTTTTATCTTACACTTTCCACAAGTTAACTTACCATTGCATGAGTTATCGATGTAGATGTCGTTTTCAAGCAAAGCATTCATCAAATTGTAGCTTTTGTCGTCTTCTAATTCAATTGTTCTATTTAAATTATTAATTCTTATCTTCATAATCGTAATTCTTAGATGCTGTTATTATTGATTTCAAATTTTCAAGTGGCGATCTCATACCTATTCCACAAGCTGGAGACAGGATATTTGATCCGTTGTTTACTGATATTTTAGCTAGTTTTTGAATTTTTTCACTGTCTGAATATTCAAGCGCATAAGTCGACACATTGCCCATCAACACGTGATGCTTCAAAACTTTCTTCGCATCTTTCAAAGATACGATTGAGTCGAAGCTCAAGCAATCAGAGTGAATGTCGTTGCACAAATCAAGTACAGGAGTCATTCTTCCACATATGTGAACAATTTTTGGAACGTCTTTGATTCCATCCAAAAACTTATTCAAATATTGTACAGTGAATTCTTTGAAGAATTTAGGTCCCATAATTTCACCAGTACCAGAAGGATCTGAAACTGCGATAACATCTGCTCCTGCGTCTATTTGTCTATTCGCAAATTCTATTAAATGATCTGTCACATAATCCATAAATTCGTGAACTCTTTGTGGGTCTTTCCTAAGAGCCTTGTAGTATTTTACAGAATCCATTATTGATGATGCAGTGCTAACAGGCCCTGTGATATTTCCAATAATTGGGGCGTTTTTTTCTTCGTCCTTCAAGATTTTAATAGCCTCAATCACGATATCACTTCTGGAATCTTCTTTCTTGAAATCTTTTATTTTTTCCCAATCTTTGATGTTATCGAATGCGTATTCAATAACGTGTGGTTCATAAATTTCATTTCCAAAATCGACAACAGAACCCATATCTTCAGCTTCAATCGTCATGCAGAATGGAACTCCGATATTCTCAAAAATTTTCTCGTCGTAGATAGCTTTTGCCAAATCAGCCATTTTCCTAGCATCCAAGTGAGCTTCTGGAAGATAGATATCTTTCAATTCCATTAGCTCTTTGGATATCATATTCATCATTCCACCCGGACAAATCACAGGAATTCTGTCGATGAAAATATGATTTAAAGCATTCTTCAATCTATCTTTTTCGTTAATCATTTCTATCCTACTTATCTTTTCCAACTAATTTCTTAGCAGCTTCCACAGCTTCAACGGCATTTTCAGTATAAGAATCTGCGCCGATTTTATCCGCGAATGTTTGAGAAATAGGACCTCCACCGATCATAACTTTGAATCTGTCTCTAAGACCTTGTTCTTTTAACATTTCGATAACTTTACCCATGTTGTCCATAGTAGTTGTCATTAAAGTTGACATACAAATCAAATCAGCATCGTTTTCGACTGCTGCATCGATGAAGTTTTGTAATTTAACATCACGACCCAAATCAATCATCTTAAATCCTGCAGTTTGCATCATCAATTTTACCAAGTTTTTTCCGATATCGTGAGTATCTCCTTCAACAACTCCGATAACCCCAACGCCAAGTATGTCGTCGTCATTCATTTCTACGTATTTTTGTAAAACGTCCAAACCAGCATACATTGCATCACTGCAAAGCAAAATATCTGTAATAAAATATTCTTCTTCATCGAAAAGCTTACTTGCTTGTTGCATACCTTTAATAAGTCCGTCGAAGATACCTTGTTTAGCATCAAATCCCTTGTCTATATATTCTTGGCACACCTCAGCGATGTCTTCATCTTCCATTTCTACTACCATTTCTGCCATTTTATCTAAATATTCTTGTTGTGTATTCATACTACCCCCTAATTAAAATCTCATTTATCTTCTTAAATTTCTTATCTGACAAATTCATACATCTGTCTCCGAAAATCTTGTGTTCTCCTTCAAACAAAAAGTCTACGTATCTTTGTTCTTCGTCATTTTCAATAGGTTTAAACTCTGCTTTATCCAAGCTTATCAACGCCATCGTTGATTTTGGGCATAAGTGAAAATTAAATGGCTTGTCGATGTTTTGAATATCTTCCAAAAATTTCATCAAAAACTCATCCACATATAACTGCATTTGCTTAGGACCAATAATATCAGCCCCCGCCAAACTATCGGAAAAACTAATCAATTGTATTCCACTGTCAACCAATTTTTCGATATATTCCACCAAAGCTTTTCTGATTTCATCATAAAGTTCGACGATTTTATCGTGTTTTTTCCTAAAAGATCTGAAAACCACCTCAGAGCTTGCCAAGTTATCTAATATAACCAATGGACCAGCTACCTCAACAATTACTCTTTTATCGTCCTTCATCTTGTCAATTGTTTCAAACAAAGCTTTGACATGTTTTTGATTGTAATCAAAATCAATCACAATATCATCCACATTATCGTACTTGTACTTGCTGACTTTTCCAAGTTCTGCGACAGCACCCATAGCTTCTGATTCTAATGTAGAAGACATCGGAATACTCGCATAGTCCTTATCCTTGAAATGTTCTACCAAACAGTCCGCATCTTCAAATAATCCCGGATCAGTGATGGGTGTAGTTTCCATTACAATACAATCATAAGTTCCAACTTTACTCATTATTCACCTCGATTATTACAAAATCATCGCTATCAGATAACGAATCTGATACTTCTAATCCGCTCAAAGTTTTGCTAACGAAAACTTTCTTATCTGCAATCTCTACATTTCCCTTTGCTCTCACGATACTTTTTGAATCCAAAAATTTTTCCAAATCTTCTTTTGAATTGAATTTCAATTTTTTTTGAACATTGGTCTTAAACTTAGAATCCTCGTGAGAATGTTCACCGTGGTCGTGGTGATGATGGTGTTTACCACAGCATTTGTGACCATGTCCGTGACAACAACATTCGTGTTTGTCTTGCTTTTTATTATCATAAAATTCACTTACAATATCATCAGGATTTATCTTTCTGAAATCTTCCTTATGAATAATTGCATGTTTGTTAAATTGTTCGATTGACTTCTTCACTTCTTCGATTTTTTCTTCTTCCAAGTTTTCAATATTCGTTATGTATATTATATCAGCATTTTTGATTTGATCATTGAAAAATTCTCCGAAATCATCGTGAAAGCAAATGTAGCTGTCGCAATCGACAATTGTCACGCATTTTTGTATTTGCAAATTCTCTTCGTCTTTCAAAACTTCCAATATATCCGTTAGCTTCGCAACTCCTGTCGGCTCAATTATGATGTATTCAAATTGGTTTTTGTCGATTTTGTGAATAATTTCCTTAAAATCGCTCTTCAATCCACAGCAAATACATCCCGAATTAATTTCAATTATATCGTCTATATCGTCGTTTTTAATCAACATGGAATCAATACTCACATCTCCAAATTCATTCTCCAATACCAAAGTATTTTTGGAAAAACCCAGAATGTGATTGATAAATGTTGTCTTACCTGAACCTAAAAAACCCGACACTATTATTGTTTTCATATTATCACCCACTTTTATTTTAACATATTTGATATTGAATATTGCCCAAATAATAATGACTTATTGAATAATCAAATAAATTAAGTTTCTATTTTCGATAAAGTAAATACTTTGTTACGATAAATTTTCATGATTATTTTTGTCTTATATTTCTTTTTATCAATTAAGAAATCATTATCACAAAAATATTTTTGTGTAAAATTAAAAATTTTTAATCTATAAATCAATTTTGATAAGTTTTTATTTAATTTGAATGAATAAAAACTACCACTTATAAAATATTTCAATAAATGACTGAATTTTTCTATGATAGAATGATAATGCAATTTATAGCAACAAATTCATTAAATTATTTTTAAAATTTAAAAAGGAGGATTTATATGTTCAAAGACGAGATGACTCCAAAGGAGAGAATGGAGGCCTTCTCAAAAGGTGAAGAAATGGACAGAATTCCAGTTGTTCCTGATATGGGTGTTACTATGAGTGACTATTTGGGATATAAAACTTGGGATTATTATTCAAATTCTGATGTAATCGCCGATACGGAAGTAGCTTTGTTCAAAAGGTTCTACCACGATTCCATCAGTGTGTCCACTACTTTAAGAGGAATGGCAGAAGCCATGGGAACTGAAATTTGGTATCCAGAAGATAGTATTTCACAATTAAAAGATCCAGTTGTGAAAAAGGTTGAAGATATCGAAAAATTAAAAATCATCAATCCATTAAAAGATGGAAAGCTACCAGTGTTGATAGAAGCATTGGAAAAAATCAGAGATCAAGTCGGAGATGTTGCATCAATCGGTGCTGCAATGACTGGACCATTCTCTGTAGCCGCAAGTGTTTTGGGTACTGAAACTTTACTTCGTTGGATGGTTAAGAAAAAGGATGCCGTTCATAAAATTATGGATATCATCACTATTAACAACGGTGAATACATTAAGGAAGTTGGAAGTAGAGGATTTGGAATGGGATTTGCCGATCCAGTTTCCAGTACTACTTTGATACGAAAGAAACAATTCGAAGAATTTTCACTTCCATATTTGAAGAGAAATATTGCAGATGTTAAAAAATACTGCGGTTCTTCTGCAGGTTTGCATATTTGTGGTGATTCTAAAGATTTGTGGCCATTACTAAAAGATTCTGGAATTGGTAACTTCTCATTGGATAACTGCGAAAGTTTATTGGAAGCTAAGGAAATTCTTGGTAATGACATTGTAATTACAGGAAATGTTCCTCCAGTAGATGTTATGTATTTGGGAAATACTGAAGATGTAAAAAAATCTGTAAAAGAATGTATCGACATCGGTTACGATTCTCCATGTGGATATGTGTTGTCTACAGGTTGTCAAATTCCAAAAGGAACAAAAATGGAAAATATCGATGCGTTCATGGAATATGGACGTGAATTCGGAAATTATAAAAGATTAAAGGAGCTAAAAAATGAAACCAAATAAAAAAGCACTTCTTCCACTTGTAGTGTTTGTTCTATTCTATGTATTATCAGGTGTAGTTCTTGCAATGCGTGGAATTGAAATGCCATTTTATCAAATTCCTTCACCTATTTCTATAATGATTGGTGTTGCTGTAGCATTCATTATTTTTGAAGGAACTATCAACGAAAAAGCCGACGATTTCGTAAAAGGTTGCGGCGATGAAAACATAATTATCATGTGTATTATTTACTTATTAGCTGGAGCATTTGCTCAAGTTACTAAGGCAAGTGGTGCTGTAGATTCTGTTGTAAACTTCAGTTTATCAATCGTACCTGTAAACTTCTTGGTACCAGGAATTTTCTTGATTTCTACATTCTTGTCAATTGCGACTGGTTCATCTGTAGGATCAGTAGTAGCATTGGGTCCTATAGTTTTCGGTGTTGCAGAAAAAATAGGAATCAATCCAGCACTAATGCTTGCAGCTTTGATTTGTGGAGCAATGGCAGGAGATAACTTATCATTGATCTCAGATACAACAATCGCAGCTACTAGAACACAAAATATAGGAATGAAACAAAAATTCGTAATGAACTCAAGATTTGCATTCCCAGCAATAATAATTTCTACAATTATTTTCGCAATCATTGGAAGACCAGAAACAACTATCACAATGGTTAAAGAAAGTTACAACTTGGTTTATGTAATTCCTTATCTATTGGTAATAGTAACAGCATTAATGGGAATGAACGTATTATTAGTATTATTCTCTGGTACATTGTTAGCAGGAATAATTGGTATGATTTACGGAAAATTCGACACAATTATGTTGTCACAAACAATTTTTGAAGGATTTACAGGAGTATTAGAAATCTTCTTATTATCAATGTTTACTGGTGGTCTTGCATACATGGTTAGAAAACACGGTGGTATTGATTGGATCATAATGAAAGTTAAAAAGAAAGTTAAAGGACAAAAAAGTGCTGAAGCTGCAATTGCAACATTAGTTGGACTTACAAACGCTGCTGTAGCAAACAATACAGTTTCTATTTTGATTACTGGTCAAGTAGCAGCTGAAATGACAAAAGAATACGACGTAAAACCATCACGTGTTGCATCACTTTTGGATACAACAAGCTGTGTTGTGCAAGGAATTATCCCTTACGGAGCACAAATCTTAATCGCATCAGGACTTACTGCAGGAAAAGTTGCACCAACAGATATTCTTCCATTCATGGTAAACCAATACGTATTGTTAGGTATGATGATTCTAACAATCATAACAAGATTCGGAACAAAATCTGATCCTGCTACAGAAGTTCCAGACGCTAAATAGTAAAACAAAACACCTCATATGAGGTGTTTTTTGATTGTGTAATTATCTTTTCTTTTTTGTAAAATACGCACCTATTGTGTAGAAAAGAGATGCAAGTGTTAGGTTAGTAATTTCTACGCTTGTTCCTGCTTTCGGCAATTGTGATTTAGGGTTGGATTTTTTTACTTTTTCTTTATTGTGCGATATATCTCCGTTATCCAAGCCATCTTTTATTTCTACTAATTTTTTATCCTTTGTTGTTTTTGAATTAGATTCGAATTTTTTATCTGGTATCAATTTTTCTGGTCTTTTTGATGATTTTTCAGACGTTTTTGAGGTTTGATGACTCGTTTGAGGTTTTTTTTCAAATTTTTCTTCAGTAGGTTTTATCGTATCTATATTTTTTTCTGTATTTTCTTCATTATCCTTATCTTCTTGATTTAGTTTTTTATCTGGTTTTTTTTCTTCTGTATTTTTCCCCTCATCATCATTTGTTTCAGGATTTTCAACATCTGTCTTAATTTCTTTTATCTTATAAGAAATTTCGATATCTCTTTCTGATCCATCTGAAAATTTTATGGTTACCAATACTTTTCCTTCAGATTTAGATTTGATTTCAATTTTAGAATCTCGTGGAAAATTTACAATCGCAGATCCTAGAACTTCTGTCGATAATTCTTCCGATTCAACTTCAATTACTTTTACTTCAGGCACAAATTTTTCTGCAAGTGATTTGTTTACAACGACTTTTACTCTCACAATTCTTGCCTCGCCATTTTCGAATGTTACTTTGACTTTACCGATATAATTTCCAGAAGTTTTTGTATCAATCGCACCTTTTTCTGTGATGTCTTCGACTGTTGCTTTTTCTGGCAAGTTTTTGATATTATCAGTCAAGTCGTATATTTTGCCGAATTCCACTATTTCATCGATCGCTTCTACTTCTAGTATTGGTGTGATGATGGCTGCTTGTTTTTGAACGATAATGGTAGATTTTACTTCGTCGATTGATACGTCAGAATATTTTACGATTATTGTCACATCTATTGTTCCCGCTGTTTTTGTGTCAGGTTTTTCTTTAAATTCAAAGGTTGTGTTTGCTGGCAAATTTTGTAGATTATCTATTAGTTTTTCAGCATCTATCGTTTCTCCTTCTAGGATTTTTATTTCTTTTCCAACTGGCTCATTAACTTCTGCAAGTGATTTGTTTACAACGACTTTTACTCTCACAATTCTTGCCTCGCCATTTTCGAATGTTACTTTGACTTTACCGATGTAATTTCCAGAAGTTTTTGTATCAATCGTACCTTTTTCTGTGATGTCTTCGACTGTTGCTTTTTCTGGCAAGTTTTTGATATTATCAGTCAAGTCGTATATTTTGCCGAATTCCACTATTTCATCGATCGCTTCTACTTCTAGTATCGGTGTGATGATGGCTGCTTGTTTTTGAACGATAATGGTAGATTGCACTTCGTCGATTGATCCGTCAGAATACTTTACGATTATTGTCGCATATATTGTTCCCGCTGTTTTTGTGTCAGGTTTTTCTTTAAATTCAAAGGTTGTGTTTGCTGGCAAATTTTGTAGATTATCTATTAGTTTTTCAGCTTCTATCGCTTCTCCTTCGAGGATTTTTATTTCTTTTCCTTCAGGATTATTTGCAAATGCTTGTGTTTTTGTTGCATTTGCAACTATTTCAACAGAATTTTCTATTGCTTCTCCTGGACTTATTGTCCAACTTATTGGCTCTTTGTAGTCGTTTATGTTTTCAGGATTTATTTCCACTTCTGGATATAAAGCATCACTCAAACTCAATCCTTTTTTGATATCGTAGATTTTTTCTATTTCCTTTAATCTGACACCCTCTCCTGCAATAATTCTAACTCTTACATAACCGTCAGGAATTTGTGCGCTAGGATTTTCTTCACGACTAATAATGTCAGAAAGTGGATTGATTTTTATAGTTGTGTTTACATTTTCTGTTGTATCATCCAAATAAGTAACTTTTACATTCAAATCTATCGTCTTATCTGCATCTGATTCTTTCGTATTGTAAGTTATTTCTCCTGTTTTTTTGTCAATAGAAACACCTTCAATTGTGTTTTCTATAAGTTCGAACTTTTTCACAACAGAATTATCTACAAGTTCAGATTTGTTTAATTCATTAATAAATTTCGGTGCGCTAACTGTTGCTTTTTCTCCTGGATTTGCAAAGCTGCCTGTATAAATAGGATTAAATTTGATATTGTCAGCTGCTTTTTTTACAATGATTTTATCACTAGCTGGAAGTGTCCTTTTGTAGGATGAGTATTTTATTTCAATCTCGCTACCTTCTTTTAGGCTGAATCTGTCTGTTTGATTGAACTTCCATCGCCCTTTACTATCGACTACAGCTTCCCCACTGTATTTTCCATCCACGTACAAATTAACTACTCCCCCTGTTTCAGCTGTTCCTTGAATAATTTCAGAAGCTTCATTAATTTCGTGAATAACTGGGATTCTTGTGGCTTTAGCTGTATAGATTTTGGATTTGTAAATTATTTCATTTGACAAATCAACATTATCGTAATAACTATATTTGCGTTTTTGATTGTCATACCAATGTGGATTTGTGTAATTGTTCTTGAATTCTTCTTTTAGCTTTGGTAAAACAGGTCCTGAATTTTCTGGTGGATGTTTTTCGAAAATAAAATCTGCTTTATATTCTCTGAAAACCACGTAAGTTCTATCGAAATATGACTTTCCATCTTTTCTCAAAATATCATCTATTTGCTCTTCTTTTTTCAAAGTTACAAGTTCAAATCTAGTTCTTGTGCTATTTTTACCAACTAAAGGCATTTTAGGAGGGGCTGGCTTACTTTTAAATTCTGTAACATCCTGACCGTTTGTAACAAAAAGTGGCACAAAACAAACTTCCTCAGGATTTTTTATCCCATTTAAGCTAGGCGGAAAAACAAGTTCCCAGTCATCCTCTCTTTTTACACCATCAAGTTCTCCTCTATACCAATACCAGTATTGATAGTTTTTGTCGATGGAATCAGTTTCAATTTTAATATCTCTAAATCCTGTAGATTGTGCTTTTGATTTGTGAACGAAGACAGTGATTTCCTTATCGTTAATTTTAGCATCTGTAAGTTCAATGGATCCATCATCATTTGCTACGACATCTTTTCCCAGTAAATCTTTTTGCTCTTCTTTCAAATAGACTTTTCCTATTTTTTCATCTTTCAATTTAAAAGTTACCTTGTTGTAGTCACTATTCAGATTAATCTTGTATCCGTCAGAATCGTAGGTTGGATTTGAAGTATCAGTTTTTCCGTAATAAATCACATCATTCGTCTTATACTTCGCGTAGAAATTCAATCTGTCATTAGGATTTTCTCCAATCACAGATGTATCTTCAAATTTATTTGCAAGATTTACTACAGTATCCAAGCTAGAACTATCCGCCCAACCTAAAAATTGGTGCTTTTCATCTCCACTACTAGCTGTCAGATTTTGATAAACATTTTTCCCTTCTTTATCAGTAAAATCTTTTATGTCTTTCCAAGTGGCAGATTTAAGCACCCAATAAGTCCTTGTTTTCACGCCTTCTATTTCATTGTTAGTTTCAACTTCTTCATTTTTTTCATTTAATAATTTTCCATAATGCAAAGTTCCATCATCTTCAGTGAAAGATGTCGCATTAAAATTGAGACTCACATAATCAGAAACATCTTCTGGTTTTTCTGAAGTCACAATTGGTTTTTGTTCAGTTTTAGCAGTTGTTGTTTTATCAACTTTCCACACAGCATACACAGTTTTGTTCGAAGATATGTTTTGCAAAATATCTTTTTGTGCTTCAGTAGCATCGGGACTACTTGCCCAACCTACAAATATTTTTCCATAAAAAGATGGAATTTCAGAAAATATCGCATTATCTCCAGAATTTACAGTCAATGTATTATTTTCTGTGTCAAATTTTCCACCATTAGCATCGAAAACAATTGTAAATTGTGCATTATGTCCGGGAATTTCTTGTTTTTCTTCAAAGTTTTCAGTAGAATTTGATTTTTCTTCGGAACTATAAGAAGTAATATCAATTTCTTTTATTTCAGTTTTTTCATCAGAAATATTTGAAGTGTTATCTGCGATTTTTTCTTCTGAAATTTCTGATTTTTCAAAAATTTCTTCGATTTGATCACTAGGATGTGTGTCAGTTTCTGCAAATGAAACGTTCCCACCAATCAAAAATGCGTATCCAATTATACAAGACACTACCCCAATGCTAAGTTTTCTAAGAGCATATCTAGGTCTTCTGCTAGAAGATTTATCTCTTCTTTCGGCGAGCGCTTTTTTAAAAATCTTGTTATTCATCGTTATTCATCTCCTTTTGAATTTTAGCTTGAATTATAACAAAATTTGTTTTTTAAAGTAGCGTTTTGTATTTTTTTATATTTAAATTGTTTATAACACACACTACTATTTCTATAGTAGCATATTGAGTTTTAAATGCAATAATTTCTTGGGAAATTTTCTTTCATAAACAAAAAACTCCGAGAAATTACCCCGGAGTAAGTTTTATTCTGTTAGAGCTTGCATCAATATTTCTCTGAATTTATCGATGTCAATTTCTGTAATCACTTTGCAGTTGAATTCACCATTTTCTTCTTTAATCAAATCTCTGTAGCTCATTCCTCTTGTTTCATCGTTTTGGGTGTCAATTTTAATATACATGTCTTCCGTTTCGAAAACTTCTGGGTTATCCAATACGATTACTGAGCAAGGGTCGTGAATTCCTGCATCGTTTGACGTGTAGTATTTCAATATTTTGTGTGCAAATTTGGCTGTTTTTGTTTCAATTTTATCCAAAAATTGAATTTGTTCATCAGGTATACTAGCTTTTTGTGTTACATTTAGTCCTGCCATTATGATTTTAACGCCGCTTTCAAATACAATTTTCGCTGCTTCTGGATCGACAAAGAAATTAAATTCGCTTAGACTTGTGACGTTACCTCTTGTGATGGATCCACCCATGATGCTGATTTGTTCGATTTTTTCCTTGTCTTCCGGAAAAGTTCTTAGCAGCAGTGCAATGTTTGTAAGTGGTCCTACTGCGATGATTGTGATTTTTTCAGTCGATTTTTGAATGATTTCGTGCATCATTGTAACGGAATTTTCGCTTGAAAGTTCTCCTAAATCTTCTGATTCTATCATATCTCTTAATCCTGCAATTCCATCATTTCCATGAGCTGATGCGAAATAAGGCTCTCTTACAAGTGGTACTTCTTGTCCTTTTCCCATAGGAACATTTATATCCAATAATTTTGCCAAGCATTGCATGTTTCTTGTTGTGTGTTCTATTGATACGTTTCCGTTTACTGAAGAAAGTGCCAACAGCTTTAAATTTTTCGAATTTTTAATTGCAAATAAAGCTGCTGCATCATCAACTCCCGGATCAAAATCCAATATACAATTAATCATTAGCATCTCCAAAATTTTTGATGTAATCTACAAAATCATCCACCGACAATAATTTTTCGTTTAAATTAATTGAGTTGCAAAGTCTTTTTACAACAGGTGGTTGGATGTATGCTTTTTGTAGGATTTCATCTTCATCAAAAACTTCCTTCTTATCAGCATCTTTGATGATTTCTTTGTTGGACATTACTACAACTCTGTCGAAGTTTTCAACGACGAATTCCATATCGTGAGTTATCGTTATGATTGTTTTGTTCAAATCGTGCAAATGATCGATGACTCTTTTCAAGCAACTCATAGAATATGCATCTTGTCCTGCTGTCGGTTCGTCAAATATGAAAATGTCGCAGTCATTCGCGATTGTAATTGCTATCGTGATAAATTTTCTAGTACTAAATGGCAAATCATAAGGATGGTCGTCCAAATACTCTGAAAGTTCACAGATTTCACAAGCTTGTCTGACACGTCGATCCATTTCATCTTCGTCGACTTTCAATGCTCTCAACGAAAAAGCGACTTCATCGTAAACTGTGGAGTTGAAGATTTGATCGTTTGGATTTTGGAATACGTAGCCTACTTTTCTGGATATTTGCGCTGTGGTCATATCTTTTGTGTTATTTCCATCTAACAAAATTTCCCCAAAATTAGGTCTCAATAGCCCGTTCATTAGTTTTGCACAAGTCGATTTGCCGGCTCCATTTTGTCCTACAATTGCAACTTTTTCTGAAGAATTCACGACCAAATTCAAATCATTAATCGCTTTGAATCCGTTAGGATAAGTAAAGCTTACATTTTTAAATTCTAATTTGCTCATTAGTTTTCCTCCAATTCTTTCTTGCATTCATCTAAAGTTATAGGGATGTTTTTGAAAAATCCTGGCTTTTCTTCATTTAATTTGTATGCAAGTTTTGAAACTATAGGCATAGATACATTGTGCTGCTCGATTTTGTCGTTTGATAAAACTTCGTGAGTCTCACCGTTGAAGATAATTTCTCCATCGTCCATTACCACAACTCTATCGGCGTATTCTGCTATCAAATCAATCTTGTGTTCAACCAATATTATAGTTTTGTTTTGTGATTTTAAAAGTTTCAAAATATCGAAGATTTCTTCAGTTCCCAGTGGGTCAAGCTGACTTGTAGGCTCATCAAATATCAATACTTTTGGATTCATTACGATGATTGATGCTATCGCTACTCTTTGCGATTGACCACCAGACAATTCATTCGGATTTTTATCTTGCAAATCTTCTATTTTAAGCAATTTAATAACATCAGTTACTCTTTGTCTGATTTCTTCTCTTGGAACTCCCAAGTTTTCGAGTCCATAGGCTATTTCTTCGAATACAGTTTTCTTGATTCCAGAGATTTGGCTGAAAGGATTTTGGAATACAAATCCGACTAATTCCGCCATTTCTCCTCGTTCGATATCGTTGATGTTTTTATTGTCGATAGAAATACTTCCTGTGATTGTTCCTTGAACGAAGTCAGGAATTATTCCTCTTATAATATTGCACAAAGTCGTCTTGCCGGAACCATTTTTGCCAATAATCCCCACAAATTCTCCTTGTTTAACGTACAAATCCAAGTTTTTTATCGTTTTTTCTTCTTGAAGTTCATATTTGAACGAAACATTTTTAAGTTCTATCATTATTTAAACCTCCACACCAATGCCAACACAACCAATGCAATGAAAACGTAAAAAATAATTCTGTCCGTAGTTGTTTTCTTGATTTCCTTGAGACATGTTTTTTCATTTTCAGATGCAAATCCACGTGCTTCTAGTGTAATTGTCTTTTCATCAATTTCTGAAAGTGAGGATATAATCAAAGGTCCAAGTGACGGGAAGAACGCCTTCGCTCTGTTTTTAATGGAGCCTGTTGTTTCAATCCCACGCGCTTGTTGTGCTTTTATGATTTTGGAACTTTTCTTAATCATTTCTGGAATCATAGTCATTGTCGCCATGATAACGTAACTTGTAACGTGACTTACTCTTTTTTGTTGAAGAGCTATCATCAAATCTTCAATGTCCGTTGTTTCAAAGAATAATAAGAACAATGTTATAAGCGTTAGAATGAATTTTGTTTGTTCCAAACCATTTAATATTCCGTTAAGTGTCACTCTCATAAATCCTAAATTCAAATACACGTGTTCTGTTGATTTGTCCAAGAATAATTGGAACAAAAACATTATTAATAATACTAATAACAAAACTATCCACAATTTTTTCACGTATTGTTTGAATTTATTATCCAACAAAGCTAATATCAAGCTTAATGGAAGTACGAAAAGATACGCAAACTGCCATGGCAACACCAACGAAATAATAACTGTAACTATGACCATAAAAAGTTTTGTTGTTGGGAAAATTTTAGATATCATTTTGCACCTCTCACGTATTTGTTCTTCTTTTCTTTTATGTATTGAATTCCATTAGGATATCTCAACAAATTTCTGTTAGGGATGGATTTTATAAGGAAATAAACTGCAAACGAAGTCAAAAACTTATCCAAAGTTTCTGTAAGCACAGTTGAACCTATAACAGATTCCCATAATCCTTTTCCTGTTGCAACCAAAAACGTCGTGATTGCACTTGAACCACTCGCCCCAGTAACACCACCGAAGACCAAAACAGTAATTGGCGCAGATGTAACCATTGCCACAAGCCAAATAATAACTGCTACTACAAATGTTTTTGCTGGAGTCTTGAACATTGCCTTCTTTCCACAAATCCCTGCAACCAAACCAATCGCACCACTTACAATCATGTATGGTAGTTGCGTTGGATTAGTAACAGAGGTCACGATATTTGTGACAACACCTGTAAGAAAACCAATCCAAGGACCACACAACACGCCTGTGAACACAGTTCCTATAACATCCAAATAAACCGGCAATTTTAATGCTGCAGTCAAATTTGCACCAACAAAATTGATAGCTATACCAAGCGGAATTAGTAAAATTACCGACAAGTTATAGCTCATCTTAGATTTAGATTTCATAAATTCCTCCTATAAATTTTACGAAATACTTTTCGCGTTGAATAAATTTTATCATAATACGACTAATTAATAAATCATTTTTCGTTAAAAATATGAACAAAAATTTCGTGTTGATAAAATATTTAATTTAAAATTTACAAAACTCTTAGCATACCCTTCTTGTTAGGAAATTGTTTGAAATGAAATTTTTCGTAAAATGCATCATAAGGAGTGTTCGCAAGCAAAATAATATACGCATCTTCATCGTAATTTTCGTCCAAGTATTTGCTAACCTCATTCATTAAAACTCTTCCCAAACCATTTTTCTGATATTCTGAATCCACCATAACATCAGTAACCACAAGACTAATTGCCCCATCTCCAACAACCCTTGCCATCGCAATCAACTTATCCCCATCATAAATCGATGTAATGAAAAGAGAATTTTCAATAGCAACCTTCGCATTCTCCTTCGATTTTTTATTTCCTATACCAGATTTTTCACGCAATTCGTTGTAATCATCCGGACTAACAGCTGCATTTTTTATAACGTATTTTGTATTCATAACTCACCTCATAAAAATAAGCGCTATAATAGCGCCCATTTTATAATTTCATCGACAAGGAAACCAATCCTCTTTCTTTATCTATTCCAATTATTTTTACTTTTACGGTGTCACTTACTTCGCACACTTCTCTTGGGTTTTTGATGTACGAATCGCTCATTTTGGATATGTGGCAAAGTCCATCTTCTTTTATTCCGATGTCTATGAATGCTCCGAAGTCCACGACGTTTCTGACTGTTCCTGTGACTATCATTCCTTCTTCCAAATCGTCGATTGACAATACGTCTTGTCTTAGAACTGGTTTTGGCATTTCGTCACGTGGATCTCTGCCTGGTTTTTTGAGTTCTTCGATTATATCACGCAAAGTAGGTTCTCCCACTTCCAATTCCTCTGACAGTTTTTTCACATTGATATCGTTCAAATCGTATTTCATGATTTGTTTTGCGATTTCATAGCTTTCTGGGTGAACTTCTGTGTTATCCAATATTTCTTCGCTTTCAGGTATTCTCAAAAATCCCGCGCATTGTACGAATGCTTTTGGTCCAATTCCTTTTACTTTCAATATTTCTTGACGATTAGTGAATGGTCCGTTTTCTATTTTGTAATCCACGATATTTTTCGCAGTTGTTTTCGTAATTCCAGATACGTAATTCAAAAGCGCAGAGCTTGCTGTGTTGATGTTGACACCAACTGTGTTTACGCAATCTTCCACTACTTCTTCAAGTGATGATTTCAATTTCTTTTGGTTGACGTCGTGTTGATATTGGCCGACTCCGATTGATTGTGGAGAGATTTTTACCAATTCTGCAAGTGGGTCTTGGATACGACGTGCTATGGAGATTGCTCCTCTGATTGTTACATCCAAATCAGGGAATTCTTCGATTGCAAGCTTGGATGCGGAGTAAATACTAGCTCCCGCTTCGTTTACGATTGCGTAAAAGATTTCATCGTCGATTTGCGCTAACAAATCAGATACGTACTTTTCTGTTTCACGAGAAGCTGTTCCGTTACCGATTGCGATTAGTTTGACGTTGTATTTGTCGATAAATTCCTTCAAAGTTTCATCTGCTCTTTGGATTTGTTTTCTTGCATCAGTTACATAAATTACAGCACTATCCAAGAAATCTCCGTATTCAGAAATTACAGCAACTTTGCAACCAGTTCTAAATCCCGGGTCAAGTCCAATAATCGCAGTTTCTTTTATAGGTGGTTGCATCAAATACGGTTTCAAATTGCTTTTGAATACGCCGATTGATTCGTCATCTGCCATTTCTTTCATGCTTTGACGCACTTCTGTTTCGATTGATGGAACGATTAATCTCTTGTAACTGTCTTTGACAGCTTTTTCAATCAAATCATAAGTTTCAAAATCATTTGTTCTTGCGATTTTTCTCATAATTTTGAAAATATTGTAATCGTCATTTAAAATGAACGAAACTTTCAAGAACCCTTCTTTTTCTCCTCTAAATACCGCAAGAACTCTGTGTGCTTTGACATCTTTTACTTTTTCTGAATAATCGTAGTACATCTTGTATGTGCCGGATTCGTCTTCGTTTTTTTCTTCAGTTTTCATAACCCCATCTGTTATGAACGAATTACGAACTATATCTCTGAATATTTTTTGTTCTGATACGAATTCAGCAATGATATCCAAACTTTTACTAATAGCATCATCAACTGTTTTGATTTCTTCTCCGTTGACAAATTCTGAGGCTTTTTTCTCAATCTCAGATAAAGAGTGAGTTTTCTCCATTATCATATCAGCCACAGGTTGTAATCCCAATTCAGCTGCGATTGATCCACGAGTTCTCTTCTTAGGCTTAAATGGAAGATAAATATCTTCTAATTCTGTCAAAATAGTCGCTTCGTCGATTTGTTTTTTCAAATCTTCTGTGAGTTTTCCTTGTTCATCGATAAGACGTGTGATGTCGTCTTTTCTTTCTTGCAAGTTTCTCAAATATGTAAGCCTATCGTTTAATTGTCTCAACGTTTCGTCAGTCAAATTCCCAGTGATTTCTTTTCTGTATCTGGCTATAAAAGGAATTGTGTTTCCCTCATCTAATAATTCAACCGTCTTAACAACGTTATCATATTTTATGTCTAATTCTTCTGATAATTTTTGTAGTATATTCATTCTCTTCCTTCTCTTTTAATAAACTATAATCTATATTTTAACATTATTTTATTTATTTTTCCACATTAAAGCAATTTGCACCAAAATTTCAAAAACCATCAAGCAAAACACTTGATGGTTTAATTGATTACGATTTAAATAATTTCGCCTTTTTTTCTTTTTCTAATTGTTCCAAGAAAATCTCTTTTTGAATCAAGTGAGTTTTTCTGATGGAACCTGCAATGTCTGCTACTAACATAAAAATCGTCGACGCCGACACGTAATAAAAGTCGATAAATGAGTATTCGATGAATCCTCTTGATGGAGGTGTCATTTGCCCTATGAAAAGCATCATGAATATCGCTACGAATACAATTGTGAAATTGAATTTGAAAATAAATCCATGAAAATATCCAAGTAATGCTGCGATAGCCAAGAATATCATCAAGCAATGGTCAATCAAAAATCCATGCGCATGAGACAATGTGTATCTGATGATTATCATGAACAATATGTAAATCAACGAGTAAATAATAAGTTTGGTGTTTTTTGACATTTCAAATCTCCTTTTGTTAAAACATTTTCCGTAATTGTGATTTGCTTGAATTTTTTGTAAAGTTTGCAATAAAATTTACAAAATAAAACATATCAATATTATTTTAGCACAATTTATAATTTTATTCTACAAATCATTAAAAGGTTATCCTAATTCACAGCCTTGAAAAATTGTAAAATTTATATTAAAATTAACTAATAACTAGGAGGCTAATATGAAACCGTATATTGTGGGAGTCGCAGGTGGAAGTGCTTCAGGTAAGACTGAAATCGTGAAGACTTTGAAAAAACATTTTGAAGATAAAATAGAAATTATTGAACACGACAATTATTACTTTGCTCATGATGATTTGACAATGGAAGAACGTGCGTGTTTGAATTACGATCATCCTCAAGCTTTTGAAACAAATTTGTTGATTGATCACGTTAAAAAAATTATAAATAATGAAGAAATCGACATTCCAACTTACGATTTTACAATTCACACTAGAAGTTCTGATACTTTGAAAAAATTCCCAAAGCCAATTGTGATTGTAGAAGGAATTTTGGTTTTGGAAAATGAAGAGCTTCGCAATTTGATGGATATGAAAGTTTTCGTCGACTGCGACGGAGATGTCAGACTCAAAAGAAGAATTACAAGAGATGTTGTGGAACGTGAAAGAACTATTGAATCGATTTTGACTCAATATATGGAAACTGTAAAGCCTATGCACGAGCTTTTCGTGGAACCTAGTAAGAAATTTGCCGATTTGATTGTGCCAAAAGGTGGCAAGAACAAGGTTGCTATTGATGTGCTTATCAATCATTTGGCTACGAAATTATAAAAAAACCATTTTGCTATTGACTAGAATTAGATTCTAGTATAAAATTTTAATAACTCAATAGAAAATTATGATTGTGACCAGTACCGATTATTCGGGAATTACAACACATGAGTTTTCAAGGTAGTTTCATACTTTGCATGGAACATAAGCTTTTGATTAGAAAGGTGGTACCGCGTAGATTCGCCCTTTCGTGTCAAGAGTTTTTTTATTTTATAGGAGGAGTTTATGATTAATTACGAATTTGAACATGAAAATGTGTATGACGAATTGGTAGCGCGTGGATATTTTGAACAAGCTACATACGAAGATGAATTGAAGGATTTACTCGGAAAAGAAAGAGTTCCATTTTACATTGGATTTGATGCGACTGCAGATAGTTTGACTATTGGCCATTTTATTCAACTTATGGTTATGATGAGAATGCAAGCTCACGGTCACATTCCTATTTGCCTTTTAGGTGGCGGGACTACAATGATTGGTGATCCTTCTGGTCGTAACGATATGAGAAGTATTATGACTAAGGAAGTTATCGACGAAAACGCCAGAAGATTTTATTCTCAAATGACTAGATTTATCGATTTTGGTGAAGACAAGGCTTATATTGAAAACAACAAAAATTGGTTGTTGAATTTGAATTTCTTGGATTTCATGAGGGAAATTGGCGTTCATTTTTCTGTAAATCAAATGTTGACTTTGGAAAGTTACAAGAACAGAATGAAAAAAGGTCTAACATTTTTTGAATTTAGTTATATGTTGATGCAATCATACGACTATTTGGTATTGTACAGAAAATACGGTTGTAAATTACAAATGGGCGGTTCTGATCAATGGTCTAATATTTTGGGCGGATACGATTTGGTTAGAAAATTAGAAAACGACAAAGTTTACGCTATGACTTTCAAACTTTTAACTACTGCTGACGGTGTGAAAATGGGTAAATCACAAAAAGGTGCCGTGTGGTTGGACGAAAACAAAACAACTCCTTACGATTTGTTCCAATACATGAGAAATGTAGACGACAGAGATGTGGAAAAATTCTTATTGATGTTGACATTCTTGCCAACTGAAGAATGCAAGAGACTTGGTAGCTTAGAAGGAAGTGACATCAATAAAGCTAAGGAAGTTTTGGCATATGAAGTGTGCAAATTAGTTCACGGAGAAGAAAAAGCAGAAGAAGCTCGTCAAACAGCCAACGCATTGTTCAATTCAAATGCTGTTGACGAAAATATGCCAACAACTGAAATGAAGGCTTTGGATTTTGAAAATGGAATTGGTTTGTTGAATTTGTTGACAATGACAGGACTTACTCAATCAAACAGTGAAGCACGTAGACTTGTAACTCAAAACGGAATTTCTGTTAATGACAAGAAGGAATCTGATCCAAAAAGAATTGTAACAATTCACGATTTTAACGACGATGAACTTATTATAAAAAAAGGTAAAAAAGTATATCACAGAGTAAAATTGGTATAATATTTTAAAAATAAACCCTGGCGATTTTGAATTGATTTTCAAAGTTTGCCGGGGTTTTGTGTTATAATTAAGTAAATTTAAAAATATTTGTGGAGGTGCAAATGAAAAAATTATTCAAATTTTTAACTAGTAGAATAATGCTTTTGGCAATTGTATTTATAATTCAAATTTCACTATTAGTTTATTTGATTTTAAGTTTTCAAAGAAATTTTGTGTATGTCTACACATTAAACATTATAATATCCTTCGCTTTTACTATAATGGTGGTCAACACCGATGTAAATCCGAGTTTCAAACTAGGATGGCTCATTCCTATATGGATATTCCCGTTGTTTGGAGCGGTGTTCTATTTGTTTTTCAGAAGAAACAGATTCGTTCGTGCACAACAAAGACGAATGGATACGATAAGTTCATCGTTTAACAACCATATTTTGTCGAATGGTAATGTAATTGACGAACTGGAGGGTGACTCCAAGTCAATCGCAACTTACATAAACACAACAGCTCACGCTCCTGTATTTTCTAAAACAAGTTCGAAATATTTAAAAAACGGCGAGGTTTTCTTCGAGTATTTGATGGAAGATTTGAAAAACGCAAAGGATTATATTTTCTTGGAGTTTTTCATTATCGAAGAAGGTTATATGTTTAATAATATTCTGGAAGTTTTGGAACAAAAAGTAAAAGAGGGAGTCGACGTCAGGATTTTGTACGACGATTTCGGCTGCATGACGAAACTTTCGCGTAGATATTACAACAAGCTAGAAAAAAAAGGTATCAAAGTTCAAGTTTTCAATCCGATTCGAGTTCTACCAATGCCGCGTCACAACAATAGAGACCATAGAAAAATCGTCGTTATAGATGGAAAAATAGCATACACTGGCGGATTTAATTTGGCAGATGAGTACATGAACAAAATCCAAAAATTCGGATATTGGAAGGACACAGGAATCAGAGTTACAGGTGATGGTGTGTGGTCATTTACGATAATGTTTTTGTCAATTTGGGAATTGTACGATGACAATGAGCTTGACTACGATTATTATTTCGAAAAAACTGTGCCAAATGTTTCCGAAAACGAAGGCTATTGCCAACCTTATACGGATTCTCCATTAGACGATGTTCCTGTTGGAAAGGGTGCGTACATGCAATTGGTGTCTCGTTCCAGAAATTATTTCTACATTACAACTCCGTATTTGATTCCTTCCGATGATATGATTGATTCCCTAAGAGATGCGGCGTTAAGCGGTGTCGATGTTAGAATCATGACCCCTGGAATTCCCGACAAAAAATTGGTGTATATGGTTACAAGAACATACTACAAAACTCTTTTAGAAGCGGGCGTTAGAATTTTCGAATATTCGCCAGGATTTTTGCACGCAAAAAGTTGTGTTACAGATGACAAACGTTGCGTAATTGGCTCAATCAATCTTGATTTTAGATCATTGTATCTGCATTTTGAAAACGGAGCGATGTACTACGATTCACACATTATTTCCGATTTAAAGGAAGATTTCTTGGAAATGCAATCACAATCACAAGAAATATTTTCAAGACAATTGGAAAACCAAAACCTATCAAGAAAAATACTTTCCGTAATACTAAAAGTATTCTCGCCAATGATATGATGAAAAGAAATAATTTGATCGATACGTTAAGGGGATTTGCAATTGTCAACATGGTAATCTACCATTTGCTATTCGATTTGGTCTACATGGAAAATTTCAAAATTGAATGGTTTGAAAACACCCCAGGCTTGATTTGGGAGAGATTCATCTGCATAAGCTTCATTTTGATATCGGGCTATTGCTTCAATTTATCTCGCAATCACAAGAAACACACCATCACGCTTTTTATCGTGGCTATGATTTTGAGCGTTACGACGTATTTCTTCGCAAATGAGTTTTTCATAGTTTTTGGAATAATTCATCTGTTGTGCTTGGCATCATTCATAACGATTTTTGTCGACAAATTAACCCTTAACAAAAAAATATTGTGTGTCCTATCGTTTGTAATGTTCATTCTAACTTACAAAATAAGCTCTCATCCAATGGATATAAGTACCAATCTGTTTAGTTTCGTGGGATTCTACAACGATAAGTTCTACAGTGGCGACTATTTCCCATTACTACCTTGGTATTTTATGTATTTGGTTGGATATTGCGCAGGAGACTTTTTAGATATAAAATTAAATGTAAGAGAGAATGTATTATCTAAGATGGGCAAAAAAAGTTTGATGATTTATTTAATTCACCAACCTATAATAATGATAATTGTACAAATCGTAAAATTTTTAGGAGGATTTAATGAATAAATTCAAAAAATCTATCGTTATGTATCACGATAATTCAGGACAACAAGATATATTTGAAGTATTAGGCAAATGTAGTCCTAATATATTAAAATTATCAAATGAAACAGTGTTTTTCCAAAGCGAAGAACAAGGTGATTTCTACAAAAAATGTGAAGAATTAAAAGATTTTGATTTGGTAATCGTAGTTGGCGGCGACGGAACAATAAACGAAGTCATCAACGGATTATATGATTACGATATGGATCCTGTTATAGGAATTATTCCAGGAGGATCATTCAACGATTTTTCAAAAACTGTCAACATCGGAGCAAATCCAGTAGAGGCAAGTGAGAATTTGTTAGATTCAGAAGTCAAAGAATACGACTGTATATTAAATGACGACAAAATCGCTCTGAATTTCTGGACAGTAGGAATGGCATCCGAAAACGCACAAAAAATGCAAGAAGCTGACAAATCAACATTCGGTGTATTGACATATATTCCAAAAATTTTTGAAACATTAACACAAGACAATTCATTTGATTATGAAATGGAACTCGACGGCGAAACGATAAAAGGAAATGCCGTTATGGTATTTGTCGCTAATGGATTATACTCAGGAGGTGTTGAAGTTCCAATCTCCGACATCAGCCCAAGCGATGGAGTGTTGAATGTGTTTGTTGTTGAGCAATCAAACATCGGAGCATTCAAAGCAATGTTCGGACAATCAAACAGCTTTGATTTCAACGAACAAAACGAAGGCGTCAAAACATTCAAAGCAAAAGAAATAAAGTTCATCTCCCCTGAAGGATTAGTCGCAGATACAGATGGCGAATTGTATCAAAAAACACCATCAAACATCAAAGTCGTAGAAAAAAGATTCAAATTCTTATCAAAACCATTAGAACAATAAAAGTATAGAAGAAAAGCTAACTCGTTTGAGTTAGCTTTTTTTAGGTTAAAATTTTAATATAAAAAAGAGACCATCTGAGTGGTCTCCAGTTTAATCTAAGGTTAAAACAATATTAAGGGAGGAGATTGTTTCTTGAGATTAAACTTACTTTGTTTATACTTATATAATAGACTATGAATGTGTACTAATTATGTTCAAATTAGTAGAGATTATGTTTTTTGTTTTTTTAGTGAAAACGCAGCACATTATTTTTATGTGCTGCGTTTAGTTTATTTGATCAATTCTTTTACAACTGATTCACTTATTGAGTTTTCTCCGCCAAATACATTAACTTTTTCAAATTTTGCTTCTTCAAAAGCTTGTTTTGTTGCTTTTGGAATTTCATTTGCTTCTGTTAATAATATTGGGCAATTAATGAAGCCTATTACTAAGCTGTCTGCAAAGTTTGTTCCGTTTGCGATGTTAACTTCTTTTCTGTCTTTGAAGTCGTATTCGTAGATTTTCTTTGCTGTTTCGTAACGGTTTGCTCCTGCAATTCTTGTAGGGTTTGGAAGTTTGTTTTCTACTTCTTTGGAGATTGTTTTTTCTCCTCCTACAATTATTACTTTGTCGATTTGTTTCAATACTTCTTGTGTTGCTTTTGGTATGTTGTTTTGTTGTACAAGTAGTATTGGCATGTTGTGTTTGTTTGCGAGTGGTGCTACTGTTAATGCGTCAGCGAATGTTTCACCACTTGCGATGACTGCTTGTTTAGTTCCTGTACGTTTGATGATTTCTTGTGCAATCTTAGCACTTGTTTCGTATCTGTCAGATCCAGCTATTGTTTGTAGGTTGTATTTAGATAGGCTTTCTTTTGTCTTATCTACTGATTTTTCTCCACCTATTACAACTACATTTTTAGCTCCTAATCTCTTGATTTCTTGTGCTACTACTGAATCTAATTGATCTTTTTTAACTAGCAAGATTGGTGCTTTTAATGCTTTTGATAATGCTGATGCTGATAAGCTGTCTGCGAATTGTTCGTAGTTTGCTACGATTACTGTTTCAGCTGTGTTGTAGTATTTCTTGGATACTTCTACTGATGTTTGAATTCTGTCAGCTCCTGCTACTCTTGTTGTAGTTTTTTGTTGTTCAGCTGGTGTGCTTGGAGTTGTTGTTCCAGGTACGCTTGGAGTTGTTGTTACTGTACCAGATTGATCTGGTGTTGTTCCTGGGTTATCACCTGGTTTTGTAGGATTTTCCTTTTCAAAATCTTTGCAAGCATCTTTTATTGCATTGAAAATTCCTTCCCTATGGTATTTTGCTCTATCATCAACTTTTCTGATTTTTCCAAGACTATCTACATTTGATTTCAAAATATCTGAGTAATTTAGACCTTCATAATCATCCAAAGTCTCCAAAGCCAACATATGATAACCATCATTATCTTCATCAACATTCAAAATCTCATTTCCGTATTCGTCTTTTTGTCCTTTTCCAATAGTGTAAGACATGTCTAACACATACAAGATTTTGCCGTTTTTGTCAAAATACACATTCATTCCAATATGATAAGATGGAATCGGAAGTGGCGTTTTAAGTTCAAAATGACCTTGCTTCATAATTGAATTTACCATGTTCCCTTTGTTTTCAACAATATTAATAAGATTTTGTAATTCTTTTGTTAAACGAGTTAATTTATTATCCACAACGGCAGAATTATTATAAGATTTTTTTGCGTATTCAAGTTTATCTTTCAAAATCCCAGAATTTTCTGGATGATTTTTAATCGTTAATTCTCCTTTTTTAATTAATGAGTCTAACTTATAGCGATTTATAAAAAACTGAGTATCATGGATGTACTTTAACTTCGCACCCTCAGATAATTTGTCTTGTTTTAACAGCTTTTCACATTCAGCCTTCATATCTTTGAATTGCTTTTGAGTATCATCTCTAAGTTGTGTTAAATTTAACTTATTTAATTCATCCAAAACTTTTTTCAAATCATCTTTGTTTTTCGTAGTTTCTTCAGGATTAACAACAAAATTGTTTCCATCAGCTAATGTTTTTCCTTTTATTTTAACTAAAACTTTTTTGTGGTTATCCTCAACTTTGTTATCGTCAAATGCGTTAAATTTTATTTCTTTGATTTTATTCGAAAATTCAATCTCTTTTAAATTATTGTATCTGAATGCTTCTTCTTTTACACTTTCCAAATTTTCGGGCATTGTAACCTTTGTAATGCTATTTTTGTAAAAAGTTTGAACAGATATTTCTTTTAATTTTGTTAATAAACTCAAATCCAACTCAGATATTTTGTTATTACAAAAAGCCATTTCTCCTATTTTTTCAACTTTATCGCCCATAAACATTACATTTTGTGCATCGTTATTTCTAAAAGCTGAATTTCCAATTTCTCTAACATTTGGATAAATCACTATTGCAAATAATTTATTAATATGAAACGCACTACTTCCAATTATTTCAGTATTTTCGCCTAATTCAAGCATTTCTATCTTGTTATTCATGAATGCTCCGTCTCCAATTATTTTTAGAGCCTCAGGTGCTTCAAATTCTGTCAAATAATTAGACTGAAATGCAAATTTCCCGATTTTTTTCACAGTTTTCGGAAGCTTTACGCTTTGTAAATCGTACTTATTCAAACTACTATTTTCAAAATCCACATTTCGAAAAGCATCATCTCCAATTTCATCAACAACATATTTCCCATTCTTTTCAGGAATTACAAGATTTTTATTTTCACGAACTTTTAATTTGCCGATACCAGAAAATCCTAGAACCTTGCCTTTATCAAATACAAAATCTTTTTCATCCCATTTTGAACTATCCACATCTACTGAAGTTGTCTTATCTTCTTCTGTCGGGTTTACAATAGAAGAAGAATCCTTGTTGTCCACATTTCCATTTGAGAAAAGCACAACTTTCATCGCGTAGTTTTCATCGCCAGAATTTCCACTAAATGCATCAATCTCAATTTTTTTCACACTATCTGGAAGTTTCACTTGCTTAATTTTATTATCTTGAAAAGCTTGTTCTTTTATAATTTCCAATTTTTCACAATTAAATTCTAATTCTGTAATTTGATTAGATTTAAAAGATCTTTCTCCTAAATTTGTTAAATTTTTAGGTAAAATAAGTTTGCCTTCTATTTGGTTATCAAAAAATACTTGTTCTCCCAAAAATTCCAAATTATCCGGTAATTTTATAGTCTTTAAACTTAGATGTGCAAATGCATAATCACTAATTTTAGTGATGGTCTTTGGTAAATTAACGCTTTTAATATTACTATTTTCTTCAAAAGCATCTTGCCCAATATAAGTATATCCTTCAGGAATCTCTACAGATTCTATGTCTAATTGATGGAAATCTTCTCCAAGCTTTTTAATTTCGTTTCCATCAACATCTAAGTTGTTAACCTCTCCATTTTCGCCTTCTCTTTGAGTATACTCGTCAATCGCACTGCTCTTATTGTAGACAAAAGCAAAACTTGCTATTTTTTTCAAATCTACATTTTCTTTGCTTTTTGATGGCAGTACTACATTTCGATTTCTTTTTAGCTTTTGCACTCCGCTTTTTGAAAAACCGTATACAGTATCTCCCACAATCTCAAAATCCTCCGCTGTATATTTGTCATCCGCTGCTTTGGAATTAATATTTAATCCAAAAATCAAAGCAAATACAAAAACCAAAGAAAAAATAATCTTCTTTTTGTTCATACGAACCTCCTATTAAATTAATAATGATATTCTTTATCATCTAAAGAACTTTTTTTATTTTACTATAATCTCAATTTCTTTTCAATGATATTTGTTATCAAATTAATTTTAAAAAAAGTTTCGTGCTTATCAATATCTTCAAACACATAATATTGAGCTAGCTAAAATTTTATACGTTACTTTTAGCAATCTTATATACACAAAAACAGCTCTTAATAAATTAAAAGCTGCATTCAGTAAATTTTATATTCTATTGTAAATTTGCAATCTCCATTAACTCATTCTCAATTTCAAGCATTATGTGATCCCAAGAATGTTTTAATACTAATTCGTGAATTTTTTCTGGTATTGGTTCTTTGTTTTGTATTCTGATTATTTGTTGTTCAATTCCTTTTGCTAATCTATCAACAAATGGTTCGATTTCTGAATCATAAGGTTCATCGATTGATTTGAGTCGTGGCATTTCGACAAATTCAATTGCGCTACTTTTATTTATTTCATCGCCTAATGTTTCTATGAGTCCTTCTATTTCTGTGACTACGACTCTCATTCCACAACCCAATGCTTCAATTGCGATAAGTCCCAATCCTTCATAATAGCTTGGCAAAATGTAGATGTCAGATTCTCTCATTTTGTTAGAGAGTTTTTTCTGACAAGATGTGTTGTGCAAATCAAAGTGGAGTGAATTTCCTGTGTTGTCCCACAACTCAACTTTTGTTTCTATATCTACATCTCCCACTAATGTGAGTTCCAAATTATCGTATTTTTCTTCTAATTTTTTGAAAGCTTTGCAAAGTTCGTACACTCCTTTTGCGTGTGATAATTTCCCTGCAAACAAAAGCCTTATTCTGTCGTTTTGTGGGTCTTCTTTTCTTCTGTAAAATATGTCGCTGTTATAGCCTCCACCCGTTACAACGATTTTTTCTTTGTCGATTTCAAATATATCGGAGATTGGTTCTACGTCTTTTTTGCTTAATGCTAGGACTTTTTGTGCGCGGTTCAGATTATTCACACATGTCATAAACAATTCTGGGTTGAGGTTTGTTTGTCTGATGTCGGTTCCATGATTTAGTAATAAAACAGGAGTTTCATCGAAAATATCTAACACGAGACTGCTTAGCATCCAACAATGATGAGATACGACTACGTCTGGTTGGAATTCTTTCTTTGCTTTTTTCAATTGTTTTGTGAATTCATTTGTCCAATCTTCAATCATATCGTGTGTCATATCGCTGTATTTTGTGGAATCGTAAGGCATTTCATCGCTCATTCCAACTATTGGGAAGTTCAACTTTTCGCTTTTAAATTCCACTGGATATTTTTTGATTGTTTCATCCAAATTTAATTGGATATTATCTTGTATTCCAAATATAGCAGCATTTTCATGATTTTGTTGCATAAATTGAATTACGTTTGTAAAATAAACGCCGCTTCCTGTTTGCTTCGGAAGTTGTGCGATTACGTGTAGTATTTTCATGTTATCATCCTTTTTATTATTATTCTTACTTCTATATTATCATAATAAGATTTTAATTGCTTTAGTTATTTATTGAAAGTTTTTATAAATCATTGATTATGTTTGTTGTTTAATGTATAATAGCTTGTATTATTTTGATTAGGGGGCGATTATTATAGAAAATTTAAACGAACAACGATCAAATCTTCTCGGCAATGAATCCATTCCGAAATTAATCTGGAAGTTTTCAGTTCCAGCTACTATAGGAATGTTGGTTCAAGCTTTGTATAATGTTATAGACAGAATTTTCCTAGGTGCCGGTGTAAATCAAATGTCAATTGGTGGCGTTTATTTGATTTTCCCGATTTTTTTATTTCTGATGGCATTCGGAATGTTGATTGGTGTGGGTGGCAATTCCCTTTCTTCAATCAAATTTGGTGAAGGTAAGAAAAAAGAATCAGAAATCATTCTTGGCACATCTATGTTTTTATCTATTATTTTCGGAATTTTGATATCAGCGATTTTTCTTTTAAATTTAAAATGGTTTTTAAAAATTTTCGGCGCGAGTGATACTTTGATGCCTTACGCTTATGAATATGGAAAAATTATTTTGTATGGTGCACCTTTTCAAATGGTTGGTTTTGCAATGAACAACTTCATCCGTGGCGAAGGAAATCCTAGGGCTGCGATGGTGACGATGTTTATCGGGGCAATCAGCAATATTATTTTGGATTATGTGTTCATTTTCCCTATGAAAATGGGAGTACAAGGCGCTGCTTGGGCGACTATTATCGGTCAAATTTTGTCTTGTATTTGGGTTGTTAGATATTTCCTTTCAGATCGTGCACTGTTGAGACTTAAAAAAGAAACATTCAAGCTTGATTTGCATTATTGTAAGCAAATTTTCGCGCTTGGTTCTGCTCCATTCGCAATGCAACTTGTAGCTAGTGGTATTAATATTATTTTCAACAATTTCCTTAAAATTTACGGTGGCGACTTGGCGACATCATCAATGAGTGTTATCTATAGTGTTTCACAAATTGCATTCATGCCGATTTTTGGTATCAACCAAGGTATCCAACCAATTTTAGGATTTAATTTCGGAGCACATAAATACAGACGTGTTCAACACACTTTGAGAATTGCTATTGTAGCTGGAACTGTGTACATGGTTTTGAACTGGGCATTCACTATGCTTAGACCAGATTTATTGGTGAAGATTTTTATTTCAAGACCAGAAGATTATGCAGTCATCAAGGACATCGCAATTCCTGGACTTAGAATTTACAACTCAATGATTTTCATGCTTGGATATTCCATAATTGGATCGTCATTATTCCAAGCAATCGGCAAACCAAAAATCGGTTTCATATTGACAATGACAAGACAACTTATTTATTTGTTACCGTTGATGTTGATTTTCCCAAAACTTTTCGGACTTACAGGCGTGTGGTCAGCGATGCCAGTGTCTGATGTTTTATCCACATTAACTACGACTTATTTCTTGGTTAAATCAGGATTTTGGGTTAAAACAATTCACAACGACGACGAATTTGTTCTCGGAATTTAAAAAAGGTTTGAATATTGGATTTCCAATGTTCAAACCTTTATTTTTTTAGAATATAAATACCGAAACTAGAATAGACACTACAGCTGTTATCATTATCATAGCTAACTTGTAATCAGAAGATGCTTTTTTGAATGATCCTTTATTGAAAATAGCAAACGTAGCCGATGCTACTACAAATATTGTAGCTGCTATTTTCAAAAATCCTACAGCATCAAACTCATTTGTCCTGAAAAATCTGTAGATTGATATCAATAAAATGTATCCAATACAATACGCATATAATTCCAACACTCCAAATCTATCTTTTTGTTTCAATTTTACCTCCTTATTTTCCTGCAATAGTCACATTATCAAATGCAATAACTGCTGGTGCTAAGCTGTTTTTGCGAGATTTCAATTCTTTTGAGAAAATCATAGAATCTTGAACTTCTTTTACATTTAATGAAATTGAACCACCTGTTATGAATGATTCCACGCCATCTTTTACAAGTCTTGCAAGTCTGAATTCTCCACCAAAATCTCCAGTAGCGCTGTCCATCAAGAATGAGGAGAACGCCAACACTTCAATGTAATCTTGTGATTTCAATTCTTCGACAGAAATATCTCCACCACTCACTTCGAAAACTGGTGATTGTCCCATATTTTTTACGTTCAAATAATAACTATACTTTGCATTAGTAACCAAATTTTCTACGACACCATTTTTGTACAAATCATATTCTACAAGTTTTTTACCTTCTGAATCGACAGGTCTTTTGTTGATTGATGTCTCCAATGTTGGATTGATTTTCATGTTGAAGTTTACTTTTGGATTATCTCCGAAAAATCTCTCGCCTAATTTTGCAGAGCTGATTTGTTGATAAATCATGGCATCTCTTGCTTGATCATAATAGTAGTACAAGAATTCTTCCACAGCTTCGTTTGATAAAATAACTCTCATATTTTCCATTTTTTCATTTCTAACGGCGCTGGATCTTTTTTCAGTTTCCAAAAGTTGTTTGTCGACGATTTCTTCGATTTTTAAGTAATCAATACTTGTCAAATCATATCCGTTGAATATTTCTACAGGTTCATCCCCAACGTTACAATCAGTTACGATTTCAAATGTAAATTTGTTAGATGGATATTCTACATCCACGCCCTTTGATGTAACCACATGCTTGTGGTTTTCGTAGGCGAAAATCTCACAAGAATTTACTTTTGATTGGTAGCCGTAATCTTTGTAGATAACATCGTGTACTTTTTTGAAATTATCTGTCAAATTTTCACACACTTTGATGTCTTTAAGTGTGGCATAACCTTCTTCTTTTTCTGGAAGTTCGTAGTATTTGTTCTTGACAAATTTCGCTGCAAAAGCAGTTCTGTCGATTTTTTCTTTGATTTCATCGTCACTGTCACTTAAGTTCAACACAACTGTGCTGTCACCTTTGAATTTGTCGCCATTTTCTTCAAAATCCACGAACACCCTCACAGATGTTTCATTAGTCACGCAACTTCTGTTCATGTCTACTTCGTCTTTTATCAAAAATACTTCGTTGGATTTGGACACAGTGTTGACAACTATCCAGTCGGTAATTTTTTCGTTTTGTTTTAATATATTTATTAATCTTTCCATTAACTTAAAATCCCCTTTGCCTTAATGTATGATCCACCAGTCGATGTCTTAACCCATTCTTTCCAGCCTTTTCCACAATATCCTCCACCAGAAAGTACAAGTCCGTTGGAAACTTGTGTGATTGATTGCAATAAATCTGGAACATATCCTGTCAAATAAACTGGGCTTACGATTTTGCCAGTTAATTTGCCATCTATGATTTCACGGCCTTTCATTGCTACGCATTGAATTCCCCAGTTTTTTGGATCTTCCATTCCAGATGAGAAACCTTCCAACAAATATCCTTTGTCAACTGATTTAATCATATCTTCAACGGAATCTTCTCCTTCTTCAAAGAAAGTGTTAGTCATACGAGTGTAAGCTTTTCTCTTGAAAGATTCTCTCTTGCCGTTTCCTGTGGATTCTTGTCCCAACAAAATCGCAGACAATTCGTCGCACATTCCATGACGCAAAATTCCCTTGTCGATAATCACAGTATCTCTTCCCAAGTTACCTTCGTCATCGAACAAATAGCTTGACACCTCATCGAAAGCTGTCGCACCGTCGTGCATTATTATCTTGTCACTTGCAACTCTCTTGTCTTGGTATTCTTTTCCTTTTGCACGTTCTTTTACATACATATCCATTTCAGCTCCGTGGCCGAAAGCTTCGTGAGCGATAAGTCCTGTAAAATCAGGATCGCAAATTATGTCGTATTCTCCAGGAACGACTCTGTCTGCTGTAAGTAATTCTTCAGTTCTTCTACAAGCATCTTCCGCTGCTTTTTCGAATTCAGAAATCAATTCACTTCCACACAATCCAGAACTAGAAATGAAATCTATTTTAGTATTGTTCCCATCAGTTGCTGCTGCCATTGCAAATCCTGTTGAATAAGCATAAGATTGGTACAAATCTTTATTTTTAGATAAGAAAATTTTATTAACTTGCGTAATATTCAATCTCAAAGAAAGTTGAACGATTTTTTCGTATTTCGCTTTAACTTCGTCGTGAATTTTTTGTAACGTAGTGATTATTTTTTCTGGATTATCTTGTTCTGGTAAGTTTTCAACTTCAGTGATTCTTTCTTTTGTAATTTCGTCATCATTCGGAAGTCTGTCGTAAGTTACTCTGTCCAAGCCTTCGACGATTTTTTTACGATCTTCAAGTGCGATTTTACGGACATTTTCGCAAACTTCATCTACATTTACTTCGTTAAATGAATACTCACTAAATCCCAAATCAGTGTACACTCTGATCACGAATCCTCTTTGGTAATCAGGAGATGGATTTAATGAAATTGCTGATGTAGTCACAGAATAACTTGCCCCATCAACATCGCAACCCAAAATAGAAACGTATTTGAAATCAGTTTCCAAATTTTTTATAATTTCTTGTAATTTAGATTTATTATCTAATAAAAATTTTGATGTAGTTAGTTTTTTCATGTTCTACCCCTTTCATTAATAATTATAGTAAATACTTCTAGCTATTACAATCACTTTAAAGAAAATGATATCACAAAAAATGGCTACCAATTTTCAGGTAGCCTTTGTGTAATTTATTCGAATTTTATCTATTAGCCATGATTACTTTTATCTCATCGGGATTAATTCCCACCATTGCTTCTCCTAAATCTTTGCTCACTTCAAGCAATACATCAGGATTATTGTAATTTTCTACAGCTTTTACGATAGCTTTGGCACGTTTTTCTGGATTTCCACTTTTGAAAATTCCACTACCAACAAATACCCCTTCAGCTCCCAATTGTCTCATCAACGCCGCATCAGCAGGAGTTGCAACTCCACCTGCAGAAAAATTAAGTACAGGTAATTTTCCATTTTCGTGAACGTATTTCAATAATTCAAAGCAAACTCCCATTTCTTTTGCTTTGTCGTACAATTCATCTTCCTTCAAAGACTTCACCAATGAAATTTCGCCCATGATTTGTCTCATATGTGTAACAGCTTGGACAACATCTCCCGTTCCAGCTTCACCTTTTGTTCTAATCATCTTAGCGCCTTCTTTGATTCTTCGTAAAGCTTCCGATAAATTTCTCGCTCCACAAACAAAAGGAGTGTTAAATTTTGATTTGTCGATATGATATTTATCATCTGCTGGGGACAAAACTTCTGATTCGTCAATGTAATCAATTCCCAACGATTCCAAGATTTGCGCTTCAACAAAATGACCAATTCTAACTTTTGCCATCACAGGAATTTTGACAGCTTTCATGATTTCCTCAATCATTTTAGGATCGCTCATTCTGCTAACTCCTCCAGCAGCTCTAATATCTGCAGGAACTCTTTCAAGTGCCATTACGCTTACTGCTCCTGCTGCTTCTGCAATCCTCGCTTGTTCAGCATTGATTACATCCATTATTACTCCGCCCTTTAATTTTTCATTTATATCCATTAAAATCACCTCGCCTTTATAATACATGCAAATTGCATCTAATTATAGTAGCAAAATAAAATAATTTTATGGGTACAGATGTGTTATACTTAATCCAACGGAGGATTTTATGTTCATAAATTTAAACGACAAAGATTATTTGTATAATCAAATTTACGATTCTATAAAAGAAAAGATTAACACGAAACAATTGAAGACCAATGACAAGCTTCCTTCTATTAGAAAATTATCGAATGAGCTGAATATTTCGATAAATACTGTGTCCAATGCGTATTATCAATTGGAAAAGGAAGGATACATTCGTTCCAGTGAGAGAAGTGGGTTTTTTGTGGAAAAATCTGGTCATATTTTGCAAAGCGATACAAGCTTTGATGATGAGGATATGATTGTTGCAGAAAAGAATTCTTACCTGTATGATTTTTCATTTTCAGGTGTGGATAAATCTTGTTTTAAATACAAGCAGATCAGAAAAGCTTTCAGGGATTCAATTAATGAAGATGATGATGCTATTTTGGGTAAGGTCGATGGTTTGGGATTATTTTCGTTGAGGTGTTCTATTTCAAATTATTTGAAAGATTTCAGAGAAATAATCGTGAATCCCAACCAAATTGTCGTGAGTTCCGGAAGCAACGAGTTGTTGATTTTGATTAAAAATCTTCTTAACAATCCCGTTTTTGGTTTCGAAAATCCTGGATATGCATATCACGGAATTGGTTTTTACAATAATTTCAACAGTACGCCGATTGATGTGAATGAAGATGGAATTGATATAGATTTTCTAAAACAAACAGATGCAAATGTTGTAAGCGTGACTCCTTCTCATCAGTTTCCCACTTCTGCGATTATGCCGATTAATAAAAGGATTGATCTGTTGAATTGGGCTTACGAAAAAAATAATCGCTACATAATTGAGGATGACTACGACGCAGAATTCAAATACAAGCTTCGTCCTATCGCTCCACTGAAGACTTTGGATGTTAATGATAAGGTGATTTACATCGGGAATTTTTCGCGTACGGTGACTCCAGCGATGCGTGTGAGTTTTATGGTTTTGCCTAAAAATTTGATGAAGAAATTTTATTCTGTACTAAAATCTGAGAGGTGCCCTGTGTCGATTTTCGTTCAATCTGCACTGTCCAAGTTCATAGACAGTGGAGATTTTGAAAAGCAGGTCAATCAGATGAAGAAGGTGTACGCAAAAAAATACGAAATTATTTTTTCAAAAATTAATGGCTGTAAATTCATTGATTTTGAGAAAACTGATTGTGGCACTTCTGTAGTAATCAAGGTCGATAAGAGAATTGACAGTGATGTTTTGTTGAAAACTTTGAAAGAAAATTCCGTGTATGTGATTCCTATCGATGATTTTTATTTGGATAAAAATATGAACACTAATGTGTTTTTGATTGGGTTTGCGAAGATGAGCTACGATGATATCTCTAATGGTATGGATATTATCGTAAATGTTGTAAATAATCTTGTCAATTAGATTACAAAATAATGTAAAAGAGTTATAATAAAGTAAGAATATATATAGGAGGTTACTCATGCAAAAATATGAAGATTTAGAACCAAAGAAAGTGTTCCATTGGTTCAAACAATTAAACGATATTCCTCGTGGTTCAGGAAATGAAAAAGCTGTATCAGATTTTTTGGTTAGCTTCGCAAAGGAAAGAGGATTGGAAGTGTACCAAGATTCTCTTAACAATGTTATTATCAAAAAAGATGCTACAGAAGGTTACGAAAATTCAGAACCTGTTATTTTGCAAGGACACATGGATATGGTTTGCGAAAAAACTGATGATTCAGACCACGATTTCTTGAAAGATCCTATTTCAATGCACGTTAAGGACGGATATGTTTATGCAGATAACACAACTTTAGGAGCAGATGACGGAATCGCTGTTGCTTTTTGCTTAGCTATTTTGGATTCTGATGATGTGGCTCATCCAAAATTGGAAGTTCTTGTAACTATTGACGAAGAACGTGGAATGGACGGAGCAAATGGCGTGACTGCTGAACATTTGAGTGGAACTCGTTTGTTAAACATCGACACTGAAACTGAAGGAGACTTCATAGTAAGCTGTTCTGGTGGAGCAAATGCTATAACTACTTTCAAGAGCGAAAAATCAGATGGTTTGTCAAAGGCTATTGAAATTTCTCTTTCTGGATTAAATGGTGGTCACTCTGGTCTTGAAATCCAAAAACAAAACAAAAATGCCATCAAAGTAATGGCAAGACTTTTGAACAAAGTTGCTTTGGAAATGGATTTTAGATTGCAAGAAATCTCCGGTGGTTCAAAACACAACGCCATTGCTAAGAACGCTCACGCAGTCATCACTGTAGATGATTTGGATAAAGCGATGGATATTTTAAACGAAATTGGAGAATACGTTCGTCACGAAGGTAGAAAAACAGATCCTAACTTGGTTTTGGATATTAAAGAAACAGAAAAAACAGAATTTTCTTATTCAAAAGAAACTTCCCAATCAATCGTTAAATTCTTGTATTTGTTAATCAACGATGTTATCTCAACTTCACAAGACATCGAAGGTTTGGTTCAAACAAGTTCTAACGTTGGTATTGTTGAAGCAGACGACGAAAAAATCAAGGTTACTTGCTGCGTAAGAAGTTCTGTAGAAAGCGAACTTCACAATATGTTCGACAAGATCAAATCATTAGCTTATTTGACTCACGGAACTACTGTTATCGAAAAAGAATACCCAGCTTGGGAATTCAACACTGATGGAGAATTGGCAAAAGTTGCTCCAGCATTGTACGAAGAAATGACTGGCAAGAAAGCTAATGTTACTGCAATCCACGCAGGTTTGGAATGCGGTTTGTTGAAAGGCGTACTTCCAGACTGCGATATGATTAGTTTCGGTCCAGATATTTTCGGAGCTCACACTCCATTGGAACATTTGGGAATTGAATCTACACAAAGAATGTACGATTACACATTAAAATTATTAGAAAAATTAAAATAACAAAAAAATTAAGGAAAGTTCTTTTTTATGAACTTTCCTTTTTAAATTATTTGTATTCGTGATTTTCTAAAACATGGATTAAATCTTCATTAGTTTCTTTACTTTTTTGAACTTCAAACATTCCCATATATGAATAAAAATCGAGCGAATACATATCTTTTATATCCTTATCTATCTCTGAATCCGATAAATTTTCTCCATTCATTACCAATGTTTTTTTAAGATAATTTTTTATATCTTTTTGGGATAGTTTAGTTTTATAATTTGCTGATTCTATCATATCTTCAGCAACTTCTTTTTCTACAATATAGCCTTTATTATCCTTATGCAATAAAATTCTTACAATTGCGCCTTCTCCAGATTTCTTATCCCTAGTAGAAATCCATGTCTTCACTAAAACTAAAATTTTGTCTTTACTTTCATACTTATCCAATATTTTCAACTCGGATAATTCATAATACTTATAATCTGGTTTTTTGGCTAAAAATTTTTCAAGACTTTCACTCAATCTAATTTTATTTGTATCTTTTTCTAGCTTGTAGTATTTTTGCGTAAAAAACATTTTTACAGTTTCGTTTATATTAGCTTTTTCTTTTTCATCAACAGAAACTTTTACCGTTTCTTTTGGAGTCTCTACACGCTTGTCGTTTCTAATTTCTTGTTTTTGACATGAAGATAAAAGTAAAACCATAATAATAACAAGAGTAATTGTTTTTCTTAATTTATCGATTACCATATTTCCCCCTAATATACATTCCTAATTTTGATAGTGAAACATTCATTCTAACTTATGTATGTGTTGAAACACCACATTTTTATCTATATTAATATTATATCATCAAAAATTCAATCTCATGTTACAATAAGTCTACAATTGTGAAATTTTTAAAAACATTTGCCAAAATCTGTTATAATATTAGAGTCAGGGGGAATTTATGAAAAAGAAATTTACATTAGTGTTATTATCACTGCTTATGATAATAACTTTAAGCGCTTGCTCTCAAACAAAAGAAAAAGTGAGCCTATTAAACGATTTTAGAAAAACAACTGAATGGAAGAACCAATCTTACGAATTTAAGAACGAAACTTCCAAGCTAAAGGAAATGAAGGTCACTGCAACACAAGACAAAACGACAGGCGTTGCAATGGCAACTGTAACAAGCGATATCGCACAATTAGCTGGTCAAGGCAATAATTTGGGAGAGCTTCACTTCGCAATCCAAGATGGAAAAGCGTATTTGAATTACGATGCATTCGCTAACAATCTTCCACCAAAAATGAAGGAAGCTTTGATTCAAAAGAATTTGTACTTCAATGTTACACAAATTTTGCAAAAATTAACTGAACAAAACTTCCAAGCTACAACTGTAAGAGATTTCACAGTTTTCATGCCACTTTTGTCATCAAATGCGAAATTCCAAGTTAGAATTGCAAAAGACTTTGTAATTGACAACCAGGAATTGAAGGTTACAGATGATGGCAACCACAAATATTCTGTGAATTTGACTGGTGAACAATGGGCAAAAGTTATGGAATATTCAAGAAAAACTTTATTGAAAAACTTCAAAGAATACGCCAAACTTGCCAAGGGAAGTGATCTTACAGAATCCGAACAACAAAAACTTCAACAAGTTGAAGAAAACCTAAAATCAGAACAATCACAAAAAGAATTCGAAGACAAAATCAACACTTTGAAGACAACTAACAAAGACGATATGTTTAATTTAACATTCGAATTCAAAGACAAATCATACGATGTTCATTTGAAGTCCACTCCTAAATCAAAGGATGCTGAAAGCTTGAATATTTCATTAAATTCAAAAGAAGACACATCTATCAACAACCCAAAAGCACAAGTGGATAATGGTCCTTTCGAATTTATGCAACAATTTTTAAATATAAAATAATTGAACTTAAAATAAAAAATCCCGAAGCTCAATTGAGTTTCGGGAAATTTTTTGTCTATTTGTATATTTCTTGTAGCAAATTATCCAATCTAACTAACGCGTCTTTTACAACTTGTGTTGGAGCTGCAACGTTAAATCTTACGAATCCATCGCATTCACCGAAGAATCTTCCGTCAGTAAAAACCAAATCAGCTTTTTCGCCCAAAGTTTTAAGCAACTCATCGCTATTTAATCCCAAACATCTGAAATCCATCCACATAACATAAGTCGCTTGAAGATGATTTACGATAATTTTAGGATATTTTTCTTGGAAGAAATCGTACACGATTTTTTGGTTGTTGTCGATAACTTGAATCATTTCTTTAAGCCAGTCTTCAGCTTCATCAAAAGCTAATTGTGTAGCTTCAAGTCCCATAACATTGACAGTGTTGCTTCTCATTACATCCAAAGTTTTCTTGTATTGAGCCATCATTTCAGGATCCGAAATAATCGTATATCCACAGCAAAGTCCAGCCAAGTTAAAAGCTTTTGTAGCAGATTGGCAAACAACAGCTTTTTCGATTAATTTTCTATCCAATGAAAGCACAGATGTGTGTGTATTTCCCGGCATAACAATATCTTGCCAAATCTCATCAACCACAACAATAACATCATTTGCATTTGCAATCGTGATTACTTTTTCCAAATCATCCTTGCTCCACAAAATTCCGCCTGGATTGTGAGGGTTGCAAAGAATGACCATCTTGTTTTCAGCTTTTTTACATTCTGATTCGAATTTTTCAAAATCAATTGAGTAATTGTTGCGTTCGTCAGAAATCAAAGGAACATCAGCCATAACTCTGTCGTTAAATTCAATCGCAAATCTGAATGGACCATACACTGGTCTCATAATCATTACAGAATCACCTTTTTTCGTAAAAGCACTTACTGCAGCAAAGAATCCATCTACAACAGTTGGAACTTCGACAATCCATTCTTTTTTGATATCAGCATTATGGTGTTTCTTGTCCCAATTTATGATACTATTGTAAAATCTGTCTGTAGGGGCACAATATCCCAAAACCAAATTATCTAAGCGTTTTTTCAATCCATCGATAATTTCCGGCGCATTTTTGAATTCCATATCCGCAACGCTGAATGGAACAACATCTTTTTTCATGTTTGGAAATTGTTCGCTTCTTACAGCCCATTTTCTAGAGCCCATTTCGTTTCTGTCACTAATCGTTTCAAAATCGTATCTCATCTGTATCTCCTTATTATAAATTATTACGTTTTCAGTATAACACAAAACCAACAAAAAAAGAGGATACAATCCCCTTTTCAGTTAAATTATTCTGTTAATTCAGATGTACAATGTGGACATCTAGTAGCAGTAATGTCGATTTCACTCTTGCAATATGGGCAAGTTTTTGTTGTTGGATCAGCTGCCGGTTCTTTATGCAAAGCATCACGACCTTTGTTGATAGCCTTAACCATCAAGAAAACAACAAATGCTATAATGATAAATTTAACCAAAGCATCCAAGAATAAACCATATTGTAACTTAACACCTGCAACAGTTGCTGCCATTTCCTTCATGTTGACACCCGCTGTTGCTGCTCCAATCAAAGGTGCAATAAGACCGTTGATAAGTCCATCGACCATTTCCTTAACAGCAGCACCCATGATAACGGCAACTGCCAAATCCATTACATTACCTTCAGTAATAAATTTCTTAAATTCTTTTAACATAATACCCCCTATAAAAATTAATCATTCATTAAATTCATTTTTTCCTTTTGTAAATTATAAACTTCTTTTTTCAATTGTTTAATTGCGTTTTCGCAGTTTTTCTTGTTAGATAAAATTTGCATTTGAACAACAGAATCAAAAACTTTGTTATCAAAATAATCTGCCAAGAAAAATGGTTTTTTATATCTGAAACCAACACTTGGTTTCTTGTCCAAATCAATCATAATATTGTTGAACTTTCTAATCGCCAAGTCAGCCTTCTTCGCTTGATTCTTCGCCTTTTTTAAATTCGATCTTTTAATCATAGTAGTAATAGTCTTACCCTTGAAAATATCGAAAATTCCCCATCCTGATGCTGTACCCAAATAAGATTGTACCTCATTCAAGCTAGCTATAGCAATTTCTCCAAGCTTAATAGCTTCGTTTATATTATATAATCTGGATCCTACTTTTGCTCTTAACATAATAAACTTCCTTTCCTTTATTATTTATACCCTTAAATAATAATTTTAAGCAAGGAAAAATCAAATAAAATTTACATTTTATTAATCAAGCAAAAATCAACCACTGACTTGATTGACATATATAAAAAATATAGCAAACCTTTCATGCTAAGAATATCATACGGAAAAAATTGTCATGATTTCAAATCGAATAAATCCGTCAAAATCGGACTGCGTAAGCTTCAGCGTGTTTGCGATTTTAGGATTTTGAGATTTAGAAATCATCAATTTTTGAAGTCTAGATATTCGTGCATGATGGTTTGTTATACATAATCAACCCTGACGTGATTGATTTCTCTTTTATTTGTATTTTTGTTGTTGTTTATTAATCAATTCCACATCTTCAAAGTAGTTGATTCCCATTGCAGCTTTTACTTTCTTCAAAGTTTCTGCTCCAACTTCTCTGGCATCTTCTGATCCTTTTAACAACATATCGAAGATTTCTGGAATATTTTGTTCGTAGTGTTTTCTTTTTTCTCTGATTGGCGATAATTCTTTTTGCAAAATATTGTTCAAGAATTTTTTGATTTTGACATCGCCAAGTCCACCACGTCTGTAATGATCTTTTAATTCGTCCAAATTTTTATAATCTGGAAGAAATTCTGAGAAATCATCGTCTGTACAGAAAGCGTCCAAATAAGTGAACACTGTGTTTCCTTCAACTTTTCCAGGATCTGTGATTTGAATGTGGTTAGGATCTGTGAACATACTCATTACTTTTGATTTGACATCTTTTTCAGAATCCGACAAATAAATACAGTTACCTAATGATTTACTCATCTTAGCTTTTCCGTCTAGTCCTGGAAGTCTGGAACAGATTTTGTTGTCAGGAATTACAGCTTTTGGTTCAACCAAAACTTCTGAGTAATAATTGTTGAATGTTCTGACTATTTCACGTGTTTGTTCCAACATTGGAAGCTGGTCTTCTCCAACAGGAACTATGTTTGCATTAAAAAGCGTGATATCAGCTGCTTGGCTGATTGGATAAGTCAAAAATCCAACAGGAATGCTCGCTCCAAATTCTTTTTGTTTGATTTCTGCTTTAACTGTAGGGTTTCTTTCGAGTCTTGAAAGTGTAACCAAGTTCATATAATAAAACATCAATTCTGTTAGTTGTTCAACGTGTGATTGCACAAAAATCGTAACTTTATTAGGATCAATCCCACAACTTAAATAATCAAGCGCAACTTCAATGATATTGTCACGGACTTTGTCTGGATTGTTAAAATTGTCAGTCAAAGCTTGTGCATCGGCAATCATGACATACATCTTGTCGAAGTCCCCTTTGTTTTGCATGATAACTCTGTTTTTTAATGAGCCTACGTAATGACCCAAATGTAATTTTCCTGTTGGTCTGTCACCTGTAAGTATTATATTTCCCATTTTTACTCCTTGTTAAAAATTTTCTCGTAATGTTGATTTGCTCTGTTCAATTTTGATATTATCTTGTCTTTTCTTGGATAATTTATTTCTGAATTGAGGACTTGATTTACTGGAACTACTACATATCTTGTAGTCACACTATCTGTGTATTTGTCTACATAGTATGGCTTGTTTTCGAAAGTTTTTACAGTTGTCTTGTCCCCAATTTTCTCAATTTTAATATCCGAGTACACTCCAATCTCTACACCGTAATATTGTCCGTAGGATTCTCTTTGATCTGATACTAGATTTCCCATCGAATAAACGCAGTATGATTTCTTGCCGTCGTTTTCAATAACATCAGCCTTTTGTATTGTGTGCGGATGCGATCCTATCACCAAGTCCACTCCCATGTCCGCAAGTTTCTTAAACGTGTTTTTCTGATATGCGTTAGGATAATCAGAATATTCCTCTCCCCAATGCATGTAGCACATTATCACATCGGCGTGATTTTGCTTTAAATAATCCACATCTTTTTGGATTTGTTCCATATTAATCAAATTCACCGCGGTGTCTCTTCCGGAATTAAGCATAGAATTTTCAAATCCATTGAGCATTTGTGTATATGAGAAAAATCCAACCTTTATTCCTTTCACATCGATAATAAGTGGATTAGTCGATTCGTTCTCCTTGAAGGTTCCAGTTCTTTTCAAACCATACTTTTCAATAGCTTCAATCGTGTGGTCAATTCCTTTCAGTCTCCTATCGTAAGAATGATTATTGGCAGTGCTCACCACATCAAATCCTGTATCTTTTAAAGCTTTTATAACATTTTCGTGCGTTGCAAATTCTGGATAACCACTCATGTCTGATGCATCCTTAGCAATAGTCGTCTCCAAATTGACTATGGATAAATCACTCTTACCCACAATATCTTTAATAACCGCAAAAGAATCCGTAAAATCATAATTTGTAGCTTTTGCTTGGCGAATTTGAGTTATGTGATTCATATAATCGCCCCAACAAGTTATGGTTATCTCTTTCTTTTCCAGCTTTTTATTCTCTTTTGGTTTTTCTGAATTGTCATCAGCTTTTTCTTTTGATTGAGATTTTGATTGCGCAGCATTTTTCACTTGAGAACTTTTTTGTGATGCTGTGTGGATTGGAGATTTTCCAGAAATCTCTGAATATCTAAAGCCAATCACACCAACTAAAATCACTATAAGAAAAGCCAATGCAACAGTTGTCTTTTTTCCCTTCATTTTATCCTCACTTATGATATGGTAAATTGTTAATTATTCTGAAACTTCGGTAAATTTGTTCCAACAAAATCAACCTCATCAGTTGATGTGGAAATGTAAACTTGGAAAAAGAAAGCGCATAATCGCTCCTGTCAAGTACACTTTTTGCCAGTCCCAAAGATCCGCCGATAACAAAACAAATATTAGAATGACCTTGTACAGTTAAATTTTCAATCTTGGCGGCTAATTTTTCGCTAGTAAGTTGATTTCCCAAAATCTCAAGCGTAATCACGTAGTGATTGTCCTTGATTTTCGACATAATTTTCTCCGCTTCCTTGTCCTTCACAATCTCCTTTTCGCTATCCGACAAGTTCTCTGCAGCACTCAAATCATCAACCTCAATTATGTTTAGCTTGCAGTGCGCAGATAATCTTTTCGAAAATTCAGCAATACCTAGTTTTATGTATTTTTCCTTAACCTTACCCACCGAAATTATATCGATATTCAAAATAATCACAACCTTTTTACTTTAATAAGTATATCATATATTGATTGGGAGTATAAAATAATAATTTTTTACGCAAATAAAAAAGGACTATCAAAAAGAATAGTCCTTTGAAAATATTTATTTTATAGCTTCATTTTCAATAGCAACAGTTAAAACTTTTGAAAAATTCAAATTCAATCTGTTCCCCAAATCGTTCGCCCATTTTGGTATGGACAAAGTTTTTTTTACTAATTTAGTGTTTTCAAAATATTTTTCTACATCAACACAAATCATCGAAATAAATGATTCATTCTCAATGTATTCTAAATCAATTTCAGGATCATCTCTGAAGGGATCATTTCCTTCAAGTGACAAATCATTAATGTTACTAACTTTTGGCAAATCTATTCCTTCTTCGATATATCCCGACACAGTAATTCCCAACCAATCACTAGCCATAAACAAAGCATCTGAAATATCTTCTCCTTGCGTTCCTGAATACTCAAAATCAGGAAAATTAATAAAATATCCACCTTCTGGTTCTTTGTAAAACAATGCAGGATAACTTACTAACATAAAACACCTCCATTAGATATTGAAGTAGCGGGCTATAATAGCCCAGCTTGCTTCAATATTTGTCTTTCTGTCCCTTTTTTCAATTCACCTTTAGGAACAGGAATTGATCTTACTCCTGACTTTTTCATTTTGATATGTGAGCCTTTGCCCTCACTTTTTACCTCAACGAATCCATGTTGTTTCAGAAGTTTGACCATTTCTTTTTGTGTCATCGGCATGTGCACTTTACCTCCTGACACTCTTATTATACGTATTAATACGTAATACGTCAATATATTTCTAATAATTTTTTACGCAAATAAAACAAACACAGACATAAATCTGTGGAGGTAATTTTGTAAATATTTCCCCTGGAGAACTAGTATATCATAAGCTTATTAATAATGATGGTGTGAACTTTGGTGTGAATTTTGATAAATAAGCATAAAAAAAGCACTTGATGGTGTGAACCAAAAAGTGCTTTTCCATTGATATATAATTGTTTTCTATCTCTTACTGAATTGTGGAGATTTACGCGCTTTTTTCAAGCCGTACTTCTTTCTTTCCTTTTTACGAGGGTCTCTAGTTAAGAAACCTGCTCTTTTTAATTCAGCTCTGTAGTCTGGGTCAACTTCTAATAAAGCACGAGCAACACCATGTCTAATAGCACCTGCTTGACCAGTGTATCCGCCACCTTTTACATTAACAGTAACATCATAGCTTTCAGCATTGTTAGTTAATTCCAAAGCTTCTTTAGCTATAACTCTTAATGTATCGAAGTTAAAGTATTCACTTATATCTTTTTTGTTAATTGTGAATTTTCCACTTCCTGGTACTAAAGTAACTCTAGCAACAGAAGTTTTTCTTCTACCAGTTCCTTGATATCTATTATTAGCCATTTAATTACCTCCTACTTAATTTCCAAAACTTCAGGGTTTTGAGCGATGTGATCGTGATCAGCGCCTCTGTAAACTCTTAATTTTTTAGCCATTTGACGACCTAAAGAGTTGTGAGGAAGCATACCAACGATAGCATGAGTTACAGCTCTTTCTGGATCTTTCTTCATTAAGTCTTTGTAGGTAATTGATTTAAGACCACCAGCATATCCTGTGTAATGTCTTAATTCTTTTTGTTCTAATTTTTTACCTGTTAATTTAACTTTTTCTGCATTAATTACGATTACGTAATCTCCAACATCCGCATTAGGAGTAAACATTGGTTTGTTTTTTCCTCTTAAAATAGAAGCAACTTCAGTAGATAATCTACCTAAAACAACATCTGTTGCGTCTACTACATACCATTTTCTTTGGATGTCATCTTTCTTAGGTATATAAGTTTTCATTCAATTCATCCTTTCCTTTATTTACAATATTTGGCTACTTGGACATCGCTGCCAAAAAGCGATTGTTTTCTCACCGGGAATTTAGACACGTCGCACACCCGGCCATCGGCGACTTTCTGTATTGCATAAAAGGAAATGACTCCTTTTACATACCAAAATATTATATACTCTCTTGATATAATTGTCAACTATTTTATTGTAAAACACAACCACACACATTCATCGCTTGTGCTTTTCACTTCGTGAACGACATTTTTCGGAATAAAATACGTATCCATTTCCTTAAGTCTCACATCTTTTCCTTCTACATTTAACATCGCATCCCCCTTAATCACGACAACAAATTCGTCAAAATCCTGATTGTACGGCCCAGATGTTTCGTTTTTTGATTGTATTCTGTGAATATCAAACTTTTCATTTCTAACAATTGTATCCTTAATAATATGATTTTCATCAAAATTCAAATCTTCTAGTAAATTCATAAAATTCTCCTAATATATCTTAATAATTTCCCCAAAACTCATCACAAAAATCTTCACATCCACATCAATTCTCTCAATAATATCCATCGCATTTTCAATGTCTTGTTTTGTGTCTGCCTTATTCAAAATCAAAAATTTTTTCGCATCGTACGAATTTTTGAACAGACCACAATTAGAATTGATGATTTCTGCGTAGCTTTCTGTCGTCAAAGTATTGGGATTTCCAATAATTTTCTCCATATATTCTTTTCTGTGACAAAATCTCTCATCAAAAGGCTTGTCCACACTATCAAGTCCCATCACACCAACGCAATGCGTGATATTTCTAGGATTTACAGGCTCATCTTCACGTGGAGCTTTGATTGATCTTGTCTTTGCCCCATCCGTTTCCAAAATTATATTGGAAAACAATCCTTCATCAAAAATTTTGTCGAAAAATTCCGGCTCAAATCCTATTTCTTTTGTGTCTGTACGTGATTTTGATGCAAAATATATTTTCCCGTCCACAATTTTCGCATTATCATCGAATTTGTACAAATAATCAAATTTATCTTCACTCACAATCCCCATCTTCGTCGTCGTACTCACAATGAATGCTTCATTCATTGATTTGAACTCATTTGCAAGCAAAAAAACGCTCGAAGTTTTCCCACCAGCACCTTGAATCGCTATCATGTTTTTATCTTTCAAACTCATAAACTCCAACATAATATCACCATTTTTATTATCTCACAAAATTTTCAAATACAAAACCCAATTGAAAATCTGCACCAATGAATTATAATTAATATATAATAATATATTAAGGAAGGCATTTATGAAAATAGGATTTAGAACACCAAGCTTGAAGAAATCATTCAAAGCAAGAACAACTTCAAAGTACAAAAGACAACTAAAGTCTGCAATCGACCCAACTTATGGAAAAAAAGGAGTTGGTTGGATTAAAAACCCCAAAAAAGCACTTTATAACAAGATTTATAACAAAACAACAAGAAGTATATTTGATATTTTCAAGTAAATAAACATAAAACAGAGGTACACATGAAAAAATTTCTAAAATTATTTGGCATAGCATTTGCAATCGGGATAGCCATGCTAATCATAAGCCTTGCCTTTAAAATCGACGACAAAGTAATGATTAAATATTATTGGATAATCGGTGGAGTTGTCTTGGCAATCATTTTAATCGTAAACACAATTTATTACTCCTACAAAACAAACGAATTGAAACATTCAATGAAACTGTTTGAAGAAATGAAATACAAAGATTTCGTCAACGAATTAGAACCTAAAATTCCCAAAATCAAAAACCAACACATCCAAACAGTGATGAAAATGAATTTGGGCGCTGGATATTTGGAACTTAATGAACCAAATAAAACATTATCAACTTATGAAACAATTTCAAAAGACCAATTGAAAAATCAAGACCTTCAATTGATATATTGGCTCAATACAATGATCGCCCACTTCAAATTGAACGATCAAATTAAGTTTAATGAGCTATTCACAACACACGAAAAACTTTTAAAACAATTTGAAAACAGTCCAAATTACGGCGAAAACATCAAACAATTGTATATAATGAAAAACATATTTGACGATGATTTTGTATTGGCAAGAAAAAACTTAAACAAATTGAAATCAAAATCCACAAACCCGAGATTCAAAAAAGAATACAAAAGATTGGAAAATATAATCAAACAACACGAAAAATAAAGGCTGTGAGCGTGAACTCATAGCCTTTTTCATTTCTAACTTTTCTTCAAATTAAATGTCCTATCTCCCTTAGCCAACACCAAGAAATATCCTACAACTGTATAAATCACGCAGATTGCTAAGGCTACTAATCCTATGTTGAAATTCAATTTTATTTGAAGTATTATTATTCCCCAAAAAAGTAACGATTCGAATGTGTTGAGTATTGAGTAGACTACGTTTTTGCTTTTGAGTCCTACTGTGAATGGTTGAAGTAGCATGTACATGTAGAGTTGTTTTACTGATTGATACAAGTAGATTATGATGACTGCGACTGCGGCTTTTATTATCAAATCTGTTGTGTTTAATTTTGCGGCAAATATCCAACTTATTATCAATAATAACACCAATCCAAATGTAGGTGCATTGTCTTTTAAATTTTGTTTTATTCTAAAATTTAGTGTGTCTTTTATATTTTGTTTATTGGCGTAAATCATTTGTTTCATCAAATATCTATCCATATTCAAGAACATAAATCTATTGAATGATTCTGGAACTGCTATTTGTATTCCGAAATACAACAAGATTATCGGAAATACTGACACTAATATTTTCAAATCACTTGGTTTCGGATTGATTGTGAGTCCTCTTAGTACGATAAATCCAATTACACCAACAGCCAAAATTATTCCCGAACGAATTAGAATCATTTTTTTGTATTTGTGTTTGAATCTGTAGCGGAATAATTTGTTGATGTATTCAATCCCGTTGTAATTATCGTAAATTCTCACGTTTTCTTGTGCTATTTTTTCGTCGTCGATTTGGTATGCGACTGTGTTGATATCCTTAAATGTGTTGTCGTGATCGATTATAGATTTGTTCGTGATTTCAATTCTAGCGATATGTCTGATTTTTTCTGTTTTATGAATGAAAATCGCACCGACAATGTATGCAATAATCCCGAAAATAAGCGCGTAAGTTGAATAAAATATTTGTACGAAGATTTTGGATTTCGTGCTGTACAATACCAAAAGTCCCATTCCCAATAGCAAAATCGCCCACATGCAGAAGTAGTTTTCGGTTAAATGTTTTTTGCTTTTTGTGGAATAGGCTAAAATGTTGATGTATTTGATTAATTTTCTAAATCCAAGGCAGAATACAGTGATGTTGAGTGCATTCATTGGGTTGATGTCGAATATAGCGAAAAATATCGCAAATATTATTCCAGAGATTGCAAAACTAATGTCTGACAAATAATCTTGCAAAACCGTGTATTTTTTGGCGTCAAGTTTCAAGGCTTTGACACAAATCGAATCCTCGTTATCGAAACTTACGTACGTAAATTCTGAAATCATGCTTCCAATTACAGCCGAGATGTAAAACAAGGACAATAATATATTTTCTTGGATCGTTCCTTTGAAAATCCTCGCAGCTCCAAATACTGCAACGCCGTAGATTGCCGCGCAGTACAAGATTTTTAAAAACAATGTTTTGATTACGTATGAAATGTAAAAAAACGCAGAATATCCAAAGCTCAACACGTCATTTCCATAAATATCCGAAGGAATAATCTTCTTGAAAATTGAAAGTTTACGAAGTTGATACACTGTCTGATTGAGCTTCATCTTCATAACTAATCTCAAATAAGTGCTAAGATAATTACTCATCAGTCTCATCCTTTAAAATGTCGTAAAGATCTGCATCGAATTTGTCATCATTTTTGTCCAAATCCAATTTTTGTAACTTTTTGTGATGAAGCAGTACAATTTCTTCGCTCATTTGTTTTGCCAAATCCAACATGTGCGTAGACAAGACAATAATTCTTCCTTGTGATTTCAATTCCATCAACAATTTTTTGATTTGCGTACTGATTACAACATCCAAGCTTGTCAATGGCTCATCTAAAAGCAAGACTTTCGGTCTTGAGATGAACAGTGTTATCAAAGAAATTTTGCTTTTCATTCCGTGCGAATAATCTTTTATGAGTCTATTTTGATCTTTCTTGGAAAATTCCATCATTTCCATGTAATCTTCAACTGTTTTTATATCGTTTGGAGAATTGATGTCACGATAGAATTTGATATATTCATATCCTGTTAGAAATTCAGGAAGAAAATTTTCAGAAAAAAGCATTCCTATATCTTCTTTTTGAAGTTTTTCAGTTGAACCTTCTTGAAGTTTTTCAGTTGAACCTTCATTTTCCAAGTAGAATTCTCCTGAATCAAAATCTATCTCATCGTATAAGACGTTGAACAAAGTTGTCTTTCCGGCTCCATTTCTACCCAAAACAGAAGTGATGACTCCTTCTTTGAATTCGTAATTTACTTCGTCTAGTACCAATTTGTCATCGTATTTTTTAGTCAAATTTTTGATTACTAATTTCATTTTCTCCTCCTGTTTACTAATGTATTAATTATATCACACATTGTAGTGTTTGAAAAATATGCTATAATTGTTTTATAGAGGTGCGTATGCAAGAATATAAGAATATAATTTTGGTGTCACATTGTTTATTGAATGAACTTGCTATTGTAAAAAACGATGCTGGCAGAAAAGATAATTTGAGTTTGATCAAAAATTTAATGAAAATGAACGTTGGAATATTCCAATTACCTTGTCCAGAAAATAGAATGTACGGGCCCAATCGCTGGGGAAGCGTGTACGAACAATTCGACAATAATTTTTACAGACAAACTAGCCGTGATTTATTAAGCCCCATTGTCAACGAAATCTCCGATTATATCAAGGACGGAGTAAATTTTTTGGGAGTTATAGGAATAGACGGTTCTCCTAGCTGTGGAATCGGGCTTACTTGCAAATCAGAAGAATTCAAAGGAGAAATCTCCGCTATAAAAGACATTGCTCATTGTGTAAATTCCGTAGAAATGACAGATGACAAGGGAGTCTTCATGGAAGAATTAGAAAAATTATTCGAAGACAAAAATATCGAGTCAAAATTTTACGGCTATAATGACAGTAATGTAGATGAAATAACAGAAAAAATCGAACAATCTATAAAAAAATAACGCATACTAGATGCGTTATTTTTGTGCTCATTTACAACATAGCTTTGACTCTTTTGTAAAGCAGCGAAACTATGGAGCAAGTTATTATTTTGTCCACTAAATTGCTGGCAACTCTTGGTAAAAAAGCTGCTGAGAAAATAGTTTGGCCAGAGTTTTTGAGTGCAGTGAAGAATACATCATTGAAATCGCCAGTGATTCCTCCATACACAAATACTGCGATTGGTGTACCGATTAATGGTGCAACGATTGATAAAATAATTCCTGTTACAACTGCTGTTTTCAAATCAAATTTTCTCTTTTTAGCTATGAATCCTACTATCAAACCTACCGCCAAATTTACTAACAGAAACGGAATTTCTCTTGGATCTTTCAAAACTCCCAGGATAACATTAGTCAACGCTCCTGTACAAGCTCCCCAGAAAGGTCCCAAAACCACAGCTGTAAATACTGTGCCGACAGTGTCCATAAACAATAGCGGTATTTTCAATCCGCCTACGAAAATTCCTAAAATGATATTGATTGCAATTCCAACTGCTGCAAAAACCATTTTCTTAGTTGAGTTATTTCTCATATTTCCCTCCTTTTGTATTTGTTTAAATTATATCACAAACGTTATTCAGAACAAATATTTATAGTATGAAATTTGAATCTCTACAATTTTAAAACTTGCGTTCTTTCAAAATAAAAGTATGATATAATTGAGATATAGAATAAATAAAGGAGATTTGTTATGAATTTAAAAAAGAAATTATTAGTAGCAGCTCTTGCTACAGCTATGGTTTTCCCAACAGTATCTATGGCTTCAAAATTAAACGTTCAAAGATACTCAGGAAGTAGCCGTGTTGAAACTGCAGTTAACGTTAGTAAGGACCAATTCTCATCAGCAAAATCAGCTATTTTAGTTAACCAATTAGCATTCCCTGATGCTTTAAGTGCAACAGTTCTAAGCAAAGGAACTATGCCAGTATTATTCTCTGAAGCAAATAACATCAGCGCTGATACATTGAACCAATTAAAATCAATGGGCGTTGAAAATGTTTATGTTTTAGGTGGAGAAAAATCAGTATCAAACGCAGTTGTGAATTCTGTAAAATCAGCTACTAACGCTAAAGTTGTTAGAATTAACGGAGCTGACAGATACAAAACAAACGCTCAAACAATCAAAGACAACGTAAAACAAACTTCAGAAGTTGTAATCGCAAGTGGCGAAATCTACGTTGACGCATTATACGGAGTAAGCTATGCAAACAAAGTTAACGCACCAGTAATGTTAGTTCAAAAGAACAACATCCCAGCAGAAACTTTGAAAGTTTTAAAATCTATGAATGTAACTAGAATTACAATCATCGGTGGAGAAAAAACTATCACTCCTAAATTAGAAAAAGAATTATCAGAAATAGCTGTAGTAGACAGAATCGCTGGATCAAACAGATACGAAGGTTCATTGAAGGTAGCTAAGGAAGTTTACGGAGATAAGCTTCAAACTGCATTAGTAGCTAGTGGAGAAAACTTCGCAGACGCATTAGTAGCTGCACCAGTAAGTCAAAAATTGGACGCTCCAATCTTACTTGCATCCAAAAATTCAGTAGAAAGTTCTATCGTTTCTTACTTAAGAGACAACAAAGAATTAGCAAACATCAAAGTATTTGGTGGAGTTAACGCTATTGGATCAAAAGTATTAAAAGATTTGGAAAACTCTTATTATACTGTAGGTGAAAACGGAGAAAAAGTTATCGACGGTGGTACAATCATCGTAGAAAAAGTTAAAAACAATTCTACTGACAAACCAACTGCAACAACTCCTGTTGAAACTGGAACACAAAAATAATCTATCAAAACAAAGCTGTGTGAAGTCAAATTCACACAGTTTTTTTTGATTCAATTTAACCTAAAATTAAAAAATATTTTACATATAAAAAATAATCAATTGATATAATCATATTAGGATAATCTAAACATAAAAATTGTCTTTAAAAAAATGTTTTTGTTAAATTTTTTGACTTACGAAAGGATTAAAAATGAATAAGAAAATTTTGAGAATTATCGTTGGTTTAATATGGATATTAGCCGCTGTTTTTTCTTACAGAAGAGGTAACAATATCGCAACAATCGTATTGGCATTACTTGGACTTGTATTTATTTTTATGGGACTTAAATCATCTGACACATCTACAAACAAATAAAAAAAGATGCATCATTAGTAGTAGAAGCTACAATGATGCATCTTTTTTTTACATCTAATTTTGCAATAAATTTCATCAGCTGAACAAATTATAAAACACATTCGTCGGTATCAAAAACAGATACGGTGCTGTTATTATTGCCAATGTCAATGAAACTTTTTTGATTTGAGATTCTGACAAATCAGTATTTTTGAACGAAAATTTGCGGTTGAATACATACACCAAAAATCCTGCGAACATAACTGCTAGAATCATAACCAAAATTCCCCAAGGTGTTTCGTAATAATCGTTCAATATTGGAATTGAAATATTATCGTGGAACCATTTTGCAAAAGTATTTCTAGTTCCAGTAATTCCAAATGATAAAATCATCAAAACGGCCGTAGCGATAATATCTGCGACAAATCCAAGTGCTACAGTCTTTGCGATCGATTTTTTTATAACCTCCATTGGTTTTTCTATTTTAATTAATTTTAAAGCCAACAAAGTTACCAAGAAATCCACCAAAATATTCAACGGTACAATTGCAATCCAAGTTACTGGATACAGCCACACAATCCAGACTGGAAATATCAAATTATACAGTTTTACAGATTTTTTGTTCATTATTTTAACCTTTTATTCACAGAATCCAGTTTTTGCTCAAATGATGCATCCTTATCTCTTCTGTCGTCAATTTTAATCACAGAATACACTCTGTCCACACCTTCTGTAAACACCGCTTCTTGCATATCGCGTACGGCTTTCAACAATTCGTCGATGTCTCCTTGCATCACAGTTCCCATTGGATTTAATTCAACTTTTATATTTTCTTTATTTCTCACATTATCGTAAGCTTTCGCAACGTATTGTGATAAACTTGTAGTTTGTGTTCCTATTGGAACTAATGTTAATTCTAAAATAGCCATTGTAATCTCCTTATAAATCTTATAAATTCTTCAAAATCTTAATCGTATCTTGGATTTGTCCATCTCCAGGATTTTTAATATCGTCAAAATCAACACCCATCACAATAATGATGTATTTCTTGCTATTTTTTTCGGACAAAGTTGCCCAACAAAGCCCTGCTTTTTCCGTAGTACCACTTTTGCCGCCAATAATTTTGAAGCCATCTTGATCATAATCTTTCAATCTCCCAAGAACTGTACTTTCGATTTCAATTCCTTTTGGATGATCCAAAGTTTTAGTAGAAGTGTACTTATCAGTCGTGAAAATCTTGTAGAATTTTTCATTTTTCAATGAATTTTTCAACAAAAACGCCATATCTTTTGCACTCGAATAATGATCATCCTCATCCATTCCTTCAGGATTTTTGAAATTCGTATTAGTTAATTCCATATTCTTTGCGTTTTCGTTCATCAAATCCACAAATTTTCCCTTGGAACCACTTGCATTAATAGCCAAGCTATCTGCACATTCTCCGGCAGAAGCAAGCATTGTTCCATACAACAAATCCTCAAAAGTAGTAGGCTCATTACCATAAAAACCTGCCATTGAAGCGTTTTGTGCAACAAGTTTTTGGTAGCTTTTCTTATCTATCGGAGCTTTTTTATCAAAATCTTCAATTTTTCCTATAGCTGTATACACCGTCATCATCTTGGTCAAAGACGCAGGATACACTTTCTTGTCTGGATTTTTGGAGAAAATTTCCTTATCATCATCAATTGAGTAAACGTAAATACAATCCGCATTAAAGCTAAGCTTGTCAAATTTATTCTCGTTTGCAAATTTGAAAATGAAGAACATTCCAACGACAATCAACATAGTAATCCCTGCTATCTCAAGTTTCTTTTTCATAATTCACCCCGTTTGTTCATTTCAATTATACCACTAATTTTTTCAAATAAATCTCATTTGACATATCTTAACATTTTTATCTTGACATTATTTTTTATTTTGATATGATTTAGGTAAATAAATGATTTAGTTAATTAATTATATATCGGAGGTGTTTTTCATGAAAAAAATAATGATATTCGTAATGATATTCGTATTGATAATTTTCCTATTAATATATTTCTTTCATACAACTAAAAAAGAAGAAAACGTAGTACTATTGGGAGTAGAATGTGACATAACAGATATTAATACCTCTGACAAAATACTTACAATTATAGGCGCTGATAGTGGCAGGGAAATTATTCAACAAGAGTCAAAAATCGACTGCAAAGATTTAGAAAAAGATGGCAAGATAGTAGAATTTAATTCTTCAAACGAACCAAATATTTTAAAATTCGATGATTTAAAACAATCTAATAGGATTAAAATAAATGTAGATGAAAAAGAACTACAAAACAATAATAAATTTTTGAAAGTAAAACAAATCGAACTGTTAAACAAAAACTAGAATAAATTGGCTACAACCGCCAATTATTCTAGTTTTTTCAATTTTTTATGTTGTTAACAATTTCTTATACAAATTATCCACCATTATCGCTCCAAATGGTGCAGTAATCAAAATAGAAATAACCGCTACAGTCAAAGCCATATCCCCCACTTGCAATCCCATCGATAATGGAATTGCACCGATTGCTGCTTGCACAGTTGCTTTTGGAGTGTAGGCTATCATGCAGAACAATCTTTCTTTTGGTGTTAGTTTTGTTTTTAAAACAGATGCGTACACTCCAATCATTCTAAAAATCAATGCGCAAATTACCAAAACGACCACCATGATTCCAGAATTTATCGCGTATTTTACATTCACAGTCGCTCCTACTAATACGAACAAGAATATTTCTGCGCCAACCCACAATTTATTGTACTTTTCCGATAATCTTTCAGCCAAATCTTCGTAAATTTTCTTTACAACCATGGACATCGCCATTATTGCGATAAGTCCCGAAAATGGAATCGGTGTTATTTTTTCCAATTCCAATATCAAGAACGAAATGCTCAACACAATCAACACTTTCACAGTGTCACGCATATGAAATCTTTTGAAAAATCTTACCAACAAAAATCCTATTCCAGCTCCTACGACACTTCCAATCAAAATAGAAAAAGGAATGGCGATAAACTTAAACACATTGATATCTCCTGTTTGTGCGAGAGATGTCAGCGATGTGAACACAACTATGCAGAAAACATCGTCGCAGCTACTTCCTGCCAAAATAAGTTGTGGGATTTTGTGTTCATCTCCGTAGCCTTCTTCAATAAGTCGTATCATTCGTGGAACGACAACTGCAGGAGACACCGCAGCGATAATCGATCCGATTATAAATGCATCCAACACATCCACCTTCAAAAATATCGGTGCTAATATTCCCACAGCGCACATTTCAAAAACTGCCGGCACGAAACACATTAACACAGCCGGTCGTCCGATTTTTTTCAAATCATCGATGTCCAGTGACAACCCCGCACGAGTCAATATAATTACCAGTGCAATTGTTCTAACTTCAGATGAAATATCCAAAATTTTCTTGTCAATCAGATTCATGGCGAACGGTCCGAGAGTTATTCCCACGATTAAAAATGCCAATATAGGTGGCAATTTTATTTTTTTGAAAAATTTTCCTAACAACAAGGACAAAATAATTATAATTGCTATACTTCTTAACATAATTCCTCCATTACATAATAAAAAAGCTGATGAGATCTGTAAAAAACAGAAGTCATCAGCAAAATTTTTGCGTTTTAGTTAATAACAAGGGAGCACTTCATTCCCCAAATCTATTTCCATGAAAGTTCAAACTTACCACATGCTTTGTTGTAGTTGAAAACCAAGCGGTATCTCTCGGATTCGTTCAAATAATCAGAAGAAAATCCATTCATCTTGTTTAATTCGAACACTTTGTTGCCTAATGAATCTATGAGGCTTACTGTAACGTTGCCGCTTTCCAATTCACTGTCCAATTTAAAATCGTAAAACCCACTTTTTTTGACTTTGAACACTTTTGTAGCTTTACCGCTAGTTTTTTTCAAACTTGCGTGGATATTGTCCTCCAAAATACCTTGTGTTTGATAAAACCACAAAGCAGACATGCTCCTAAAATATCCAACTCCATTCATATACATAAAGTATACCACTGCAACAATTGCAATTACCGAAAAAATAATTAAATAGCTCGGCTCACCGGGTAAATCCATAATAAAAATCCTCCATATATTTCAAAATTTCTGATAATAATATACCACAACAGAAAGTTTTTTACAATAAACTACAACACCAATTCTTCTAATATTTTGACATTTTTTATAACAATAACCTTGGTTCCAATCAAATCGATATATCCAAGCTTTTTGAATTCTCCTAATTTTCTAGTAATAGTTTCTCTTGTAAGTCCAGAATAATTTCCAAGTTCTTCTCTGTTCATCGCAAGGTCTAGCCTTATTCCGTCCTTAGTTTCCACGCCCATTGTATCTTTTAATCGTAATAAAAGCGCCGCAGTTTTCATAGTAGCATTGCTAGTGGATAATCTTTGCACCAAATCTTCTGCAAGTCTAATTCTTTCGAAACTTTTCTTCAAAATTTTAGTAAGGGCAAGTGGTGAATTTATCAAATATTTATTGAAAATATCCCTAGGAATCATAATAACTTCACAATCTGTCAACGCTTGACCCATGTAGATGTATTCCACATCTTCCAAAATATTATGACCACCCACAAAATCATTTTCGTGATACAAATACAAAATTTGTTCTCTTCCATCAATCGTATTGTGAAAAACTTTTATCGTACCTTTGTGGATTACATACATGTTTTCGGCAGAATCTCCAGGCTTAAAGATGTAGTCTTCTGCTTTTAGTTTAAGAAATTTCATTTTTTTAATTGCTTCATCGTAATCGACATTATCAATTCCTTTGAAAAGCTCCACATCTTTTATGGCTTCCAACAAGTATTTTTTATCATCTTCCATATCAAATTGCTCCTCTGTTATTTTCCTAGCTTGAAAATTCAAAGCCTCATCGCGTCTGCTGTCGCTTACGGTCTTCGCAAATTGTGCATTAACGTATTTTTCAAATTTTTCAGCAGCTTTTTTATCCATCGCTTCGACATTTTCAAGGAAGTATTTCCTACCTAAATTTTTGTATTTGTATACTCCCCCTAAATGATATGGTAAAATTTCAATTCTTTCAACCATATTTTTTATTTTTCCTAAAGATTCTACAAACTTATCCATTTCTTCATAGTTATCGGTAAATCCAGGAACCATGACATGTCTCGCCCAAATATTTCCACAAAAACCATTAGATTCTAAATTATTTACAAATTCTAGGAAATTCTTGTCTTCCATAAATGTAATTTGCTTGTACAATTTGGAGTCAAAAGCTTTGAAATCAAGTAGCATTGTATCTATATATGGAAGAATTTCTGAGTAGTATTTTTTATCGCCAACACCAGATGTATCCAAACAAGTGTTGAATCCTTCTTGTTTGAGTCTTTTCACCAATTCTTTTAAGAATTCTCCCTGCAACAGAGGTTCTCCTCCAGAAATCGTGACTCCACCTTCTTGTCCATGATACGGCTTGTATCTTTTCGCTATTTTTATAATTTCATCTACAGTGTATTCTTTTCCACCATGTATGTTTTGAGAATCTGGATTGTGACAGTAAACGCATTTCAATGGACAACCTTGCAAGAAAAATATAGTTCTGTTTCCCGGTCCATCGACAAGTCCCATAGTTTCTATAGAATGCACGTAACCTTTTATTTCATTGTCCATAATTTTCTCCCATCGTCAAAAAGGGCATACGAATATGCCCTTAATAAAATTTATTTATACAAACTCATGGAATGTTCTGTTGATTACATCTAGTTGATGTTCGCGGTCCAATTGGTTAAATCTTACAGCATATCCCGAAACTCTTATAGTTAAGTTTGGATATTTTTCTGGATTTTCCATCGCGTCTTCCAACAATTCACGATCCATTACGTTAACGTTCAAATGGAAAGCGTCTTGGTTGAAATATCCATTCATGATGTTTGTCAAGTTTGTAATTCTTTCTTCTTCGTTTTTGCCAAGCGCATTTGGAATGATTGAGAAAGTATTTGAAATACCGTCTTGATTTACGTTCTTGTAAGGCATTTTTGCTACAGAGTTCAATGAAGCAAGTGCTCCTGATTTGTCTGCGCCATTCATTGGGTTTGCTCCTGGTGCAAATGGTTCGCCTTTTTTACGTCCGTCTGGTGTGCTTCCAGTTTTCTTACCGTAAGTTACATTTGATGTAATTGTCAACAAACTCAAAGTATGTTCTGCATTTCTGTAAGCTTTTGTTTTTCTCAAAGATTCTATGAAGTACTTGCTTATAGCTATTGCCAAATCATCTGCTCTGTCATCGTCATTTCCGTATCTTGGGAAATCTCCATCAACTTCAAAATCGACAGCCAATCCGTTTTCGTCTCTGATTGGTTTTACTTTAGCATATTTTATCGCTGACAATGAATCTGCTGCAATAGCAATTCCTGCGATACCAAATGCTATGAATCTGTGAACTTCTGGATCGTGAAGAGCCATTTGTCCTTTTTCATAAGCGTATTTATCGTGCATGAAGTGAATTGTGTTCATTGTATTCACGTAAACTTTCGCAAGTTTATCGATTACTTTTTTGTAATTTTCAAGAACTTTATCGTAATCCAAAATTTCTGAATCGTCTCTTTCAATTCCATCGATAACAGTTACGATATCTCCCGTTTTCTTGTCTCTGTAAACTTCGTCTACACCACCGTTGATTGAATACAAAAGTGCCTTTGCAAGGTTTGCTCTCGCCCCGAAATATTGCATTTGTTTTCCAACTTGCATTGCAGATACACAACAAGCTATTGCGTAGTCGTCGCCGTAAACATCACGCATTACATCGTCGTTTTCGTATTGAATGGAAGCTGTTTTGATACTCATCATTGAACAGAAATCCTTGAAAGCGCGTGGCAAATTATCTGACCACAAAACTGTCATGTTTGGTTCTGGTGATGTGTCGATGTTGATCAAAGTGTGCAAAAATCTGAATGAAGTTTTCGTAACCAAAGTTCTTCCATCAACGCCCATTCCACCGATTGATTCTGTAACCCAAGTAGGATCTCCAGCGAATAATTCATCGTATTCAGGAGTACGAAGATGTCTAACCATTCTAAGTTTGATAACTAATTGATCCACCAATTCTTGTGCGTGGTCTTCATCCAAGATTCCCTTGTCCATATCTCTTTTGATATAAATATCCAAGAACGCTGTGTTTCTTCCGATTGACATCGCAGCTCCGTTGTTTTCTTTTACCGCTGCCAAATATCCAAAATACAACCATTGAACAGCTTCAGTTGCATTCATTGCTGGTCTTGATATATCAAATCCGTAACTCATCGCCATGTCTTTTATTTCATCGAAAGCTCTGATTTGTTCAGAAAATTCTTCACGTCTACGAATGATTTCTTCAGTAGCATCTCCCGTCAAGTTTTCCTTGTCTCTAATTCTCATAGCTTTCAAATAATCGATACCGTACAAAGCAATTCTTCTGTAATCGCCGATAATTCTTCCTCTTCCGTACGCATCAGGAAGTCCTGTCAACAAACCAACTGATCTGAAAGTTCTCATTTCTTTTGTGTAAGCGTCAAATGTTCCTTGGTTGTGTGTTTTTCTGTATTCGTTGAATTTTTCTTTTATAACTGGATCCATTTCCAAATCATAAGCCTTCAAAGAATTTTCAACCATTCTGAAACCACCATATGGATTCATAATTCTTTTCATAGGTTCATCTGTTTGTAATCCAAAAACAACTTCATTGTCCTTGTCAATATATCCTGCATCAAAATTGTTAATTCCGCTGAATCTTTCAAGGTCAACCTTGATTTTCTTAGATTTTACTTCTTCAACGATCATATCGTTTACTTCTTTCCACAAAGTTTTAGTTTTTTGTGTTGGACCTACTAGGAAAGAATCGTCCCCTTCGTATGGAGTGTAGTTTTGTTGAATAAAATCTCTCACATTGATTTCATCTGCCCAGTCTCCATCATTGAAACCTTCCCAAGCTTTTTTGAATTGTTCATTATCGAATAAATTGCTCATACATATCTCCTTTTCTTATTCTTAACGTTATATTAAGTATATGTTAAGGCAATTTTAAATACTGTGATTATAATCACACCATGATAATTTTTATCAAAGAAATCTTACAATATTTCAATATTGCTTGTAAATAAGTAAAAAATAGGATATATTTTAAATACGGAGGGTTTTATGAGAATAAAAATATCTAACAGTAAACTAATAATTCTTGCAATTCTAACATTTGTGATAGAAACCATCGCCGTTGTTGCGACTCAAAATCTCACAGGAATTAATAGAATTTTCATTATAATTTCATTTACTTTAATCACAACGTTCGCACTTTTTCTAAGTTATATCTTGATTCAAGTACTTCACAATATGATAATGGATAGAAAAATCGCCGGTGAAATCAGAAAATACATGCTTGATTACGAACAAAATGGAAATTTGGACAAATTATTTCAAAATTTCAAAAAGATAAAAGATAAACCAAAAACAGATTATGCAAAAAGCTTGTATTATTTTAACTTGGCGATAGCCTATGTGGAAGATCATCAATTCCAAAAAGCACGTGAAGTTTTGCAAAAATCCACTTTACAAAAATACAACCAATCATTTAATCAGATTTTCAAAATGCTTTTATCCGATATCGACAAGCACGAAAAAGAATACAACGAATCTAAAAAAACGCCAGAAAATTAATTCTGGCGTTTCGTTTATTGAATTCTAAGTCCCATTTCACCGAATGAATCTGCGTGTTCAAAATCGTGGTATTTGAATCCTCGTTGGAACCATTCGTTTCTAAGTTCGGATGAACCGTGTGTGAATTTTTCCGGTTGGACATATCCTTGTCCCATTTTTTGAATGTGATCATCGCCGACACTTTGGACTGCACTTATCGCTTCCTCAATGTCTCCTTCTTCCAAATATCCTTTTTCTTTAATGTAATAACTGAACACTCCTGCAAAATAATCCGCCTGAATTTCCAATGCTACGGAATATTTGTTGGCGTCTTTTTCGTTCAATCTACGTTGAATATTGTGAACTCTATCCAAAATTCCTAGTTCTTTTTGGACGTGGTGGCCAACTTCGTGCGCCAACACATAAGCCATCGCATAATCGCCACCGTCAGCTCCAAGCTTTTGAGTCAACATATTGTAAAAAGTTACATCCATGTAGACTGTTTGATCCAGTGAACAATAAAAAGGCCCTACGTTTTTGTCCGCATTTCCGCAACCTGTAGACACTGCTCCTTCAAAGAAATGAAGCTTTGGTTCGTTGTATGTTTTATTTATTTCAGAAAATTTTTCGTGCCACACATCTTCTGTGTCCTTCAACACAACGCTTAGCATCTTTTCGGCTTGTTCAACTTTCTTGCTACTCGCTTTTTCAGATTTATTTACTTGTTGTTCTTGCTGAGTCCTGTTTTGTTCATTAATAATATCGCGTGGATTTCCTCCAAACAAAGAATACACAATCACAAGCAAAAGCAGTCCAACTCCGCCAATTTTAACCGGTCCTCCACCGGATGAACCTCTGCTTACATTTGAACTTCCTTCTCTACCTTGCCATTTCATATTTTGCCCCCAATATATTTTAATATTTCGTTAAACTATTTATACCCAATTTTAATATTTTTCATTAGACCTGCTAGACACTGCGACAAATTTCAAATCCGCATAATTTTCATTCAAAGTTTTTTTGATTTCTCTTAAAGTGTTCTTCGTCGTCACAATATCATCCAAAACGAGAATCTTCTTTTCAGACAAATCAGCGTTCAATTCAAACGCACCTTGTAGATTTTCAATTCTTTGAAGTTGTGATAAATTATGCTGAATTTTGGTTTCCTTCACTTTTACAATCGCATTTGGCAAATATTCCATGTCCGAATTCTTTGCCACTTCTCTTGCAATCTCGTGAATGTGATCAAAACCACGTTTATTTATCGTGGATTGTGTCGAAGGAACTTTTAAAAGCGTGTAGTCTTGTAAATTTTTATGTTTGATCTTATCTGTAACCACATCAGCCAAGAAATATCTAACAACTTGTTTGCGGCTGAGCTTGTAATCGTAGATGAGTTTCTTCGTCAAACCTTGGTGAAGTAATGGAAAATAACAATCCGTACCGTCGATATCCCTGTAACCGTCCACGAAAACCAACTTGTCAAAGCAATCTTCGCACAACAAATATTTGTACTGTTTTTTCTCGTGACAAATTATGCAGCGCTTTTGAAATAAAAAACTAAAATCCCTCATCTTCGAACATCTCTCTCATCATTTCTTGTTCGTCATCGTCGATATCAAAATCCATGTATTGTTTGATTCTTCTGTCCAAGCCCGAATTTCTCTTCATTATTTTATTGTTGGATATCATTTGGCGTAAATTTTTCAAGCTCCCAACCAAAACGACGATTTCTCTTGCCCTTGTGATTGCAGTGTAGAGCAAATTTCTCGTCAACAACATAAACGGAGCCTGTGTCACTGGAATTACTACGATTGGAAACTCACTTCCTTGTGATTTGTGAATCGTAATCGCATAAGATAACGTCAAACCGTCGCATTCTTTTTTCGTGAAACTTGCAGTTTTGTCGTCAAACAACACATCAATCGTCTCATCAATAGGATCGACGTATGTAACCCTTCCGATATCTCCGTTGAAAACCCCCATCGTATCATCGTCGATGAATTCTTTCGTGTAATCATTTTTGATTTGCATAACTTTGTCGTTGAGCCTAAAAATCCTGTCTCTTTGATCGATTTCTTCAGTCATCGGTGTTTTCGGATTCAAAACTTCTTGCAAAGCTGTGTTCAATTCCTTCGTTCCGCAGCTGGATTTTTTCATCGGAGTTAGCACAATTATATCGTCAAACTCATCTTTTTTGTAGAAATTGGGAAGTCTTTGTGCGCACAAATCGAGAATCGTCTGCTTGGCACGTTCTGGGTCGTTTTCTTCAATAAAGAAAAAATCCTTGCCCTTTTCATTCAAAATAGGAAACTCTCCGTTGTTAATCCTGTGCGCATTCACAATTATGTTGGAGTTTTGTGCTTGACGGAAAATTTTCGTCAATTTTATCGTGGTGATTTCTCCACATTCTATCAAATCGTTAAGCACATTTCCCGCTTGTACACTTGGAAGCTGGTCACAGTCTCCAACAAAAACTACCCTCGTATTAGAATCCAACGCTCTCAATAAACTATCCGCTATGAAAATATCCATCATACTGGCTTCATCTATGATTATCAAATCACAATCTATAGGATTATCTTCGTCGTGATCAAAAATCGTTCCATTTTCAACTGGAATGTATCCTAGAATTCTGTGAATAGTCTTCGCTTCTTCGTTGCAGCTTTCAGAAAGTCTCTTCGCTGCACGACCAGTAGGCGCTGCAAGGATAATATCCTTATCATTATTCTTGAAAATTTTCGTAATATTGTTGATAATCGTTGTTTTTCCTGTACCAGGTCCACCCGTAATTATCAGCATTTTTTCGGTCATAGATTTCTTGATGGCTTCGATTTGTAATTCATCCAAGTGTTCTTTTTCTAGTTTTGACAGCTCGTATTCCACATCGAACTCGTCTTCTATTTCGCTTTGCAAAATATTCGCAATATTCCTCGCACATCTCATCTCTGATTTTTCGATTTGTGGAAGGTAGACTCTGTGCTCATCACCAGTATCATCGATTGCAATAATTCCATTTACAATCAAAGATTCCAACGTTTCTTTTCTGTTTTTGATTTCAATATCAAGAAGTTTTTCAACTCCATCTATCAAATCTTCTTCCAAAACATAGCAATTCCCATTGGAATTTGCTTCCTTCTCCATAAAATATTTGAACGCAGCTTTAATCCTAAATGGAGAATCTGGTTCAATGTCAATCCTCTGCGCAATGATGTCCGCCGTTCTAAACCCAATTCCCCTAATATCATCAATCAAAGTGTATGGATTTTGCATGATAATCTTTTTAGTATCTTCCTTGTAAAAATCAGAAATAATATTTGCTTGATGAAGACTTAGTCCCAATGATTGCAAATACAAAAAAATCTCTGCGTATTCTTTTTTCTCGTCGAGCGATTCTTTTATTTTCTTGTAGTTTTTCTTACCAATTCCTTTGACTTGTAATAATTTGGATGGAGAATTTTTCAAAATTTCCATTGTATCTTCGCCAAATTCTTCTACGATTCTTCTTGCAGTTGTCTCTCCAATTCCTTTAATCAAACCACTTTGAAGATAATTGATAATATTGTACATGCTAGGCTTGCTGGATCTTTCAACGAAAATTATGTTGTATTGTTCGCCATATTTCGGATCTTGAACTTTATTTGCCTCAATATCCAAGAAATCTCCCGGCATAACCTTGAAACTATTGCCCTTGATAATTCTCTCTTCACCGTCTTTGTCTACAGAAAAAATCCTGAAACCATTGGACTCGTTTTCAAATATTATATTTTTGACAGTTGCTGAAAATTTCATACACTCACCTACAAAAAAGAGGGTTGTTCATTCAAATAACAATCCCTCCGTTTATATAATTTATTAATCTTCGATTTCAATTCTTTCGATATTTGCTCCTAATTTCTTGAATTTCGAAACAATATCGTCATATCCTCTGTCAATATGATAAATGTCTGTTACATTTGTAGTGCCATCTGCCACAAGTCCAGCCAAAATCAAAGCCGCTCCAGCTCTCAAATCTGTAGATTTAACAGTAGCACCTTGAAGAGAATCGACTCCAGCAATGCTCGCTTCATTTCCTTCAGTTGCAATAGCAGCGCCCATTTTTTGAAGTTGTTCCACATGCATAAATCTATTTTCAAAAACAGTTTCTTCTACACTACTTTGACCCTTGCATACAGTCATCAACGCCATAAATTGCGCTTGCACATCTGTAGGAAAACCAGGATATGGTAAAGTTTTAATCTTCGTTCCTTTTAATCTGCCAGTTGAAATAACTCTGATAGAATCTTCGTCCTCGTTTTCGATAACCTCGCAACCAACTTCACGAAGCTTTGCAATAATCGGCATAATATGAGATGAAATACAATTTTTCACAGTAACATCTCCACGTGTAATCGCACTTGCCACCATAAAAGTCGCAGCTTCAATTCTATCTGGAATGATAGTGTGTTTTGCTCCACCTAATTTGTCAACTCCGACAATTCTAATTGTAGAAGTACCAGCGCCACGAACCTTCGCTCCCAATTTATTCAAGAAACTTGCCAAATCTACGATTTCCGGTTCCTTTGCAGCATTTTCAATAACTGTTTCTCCCTTTGCCATCGTTGCTGCCATCATAATATTTTGAGTCGCACCAACACTAGGAAAATCCAAATAAATTTCCCCACCAATCAAACCATCCTTTGCGATAGCTTCTATCTTTTCGTCAGTCGATTCAATCTCAGCACCCAATGCCTTAAATCCTTTTAAATGCAAATCCACAGGTCTCGAACCGATCGCACATCCACCTGGCAAATACGTCTTAGTTTCACCAAGTCTTGTCAACAAAGGTCCCATTACCAAAAATGAAGCCCTCATCTTGTTCATCAATTCGTGTGGAGTCACAGAATTATTGACATTGCTACTATCTATCTCAACCTTATTCTTATCCAAATAAGTTACTTTCGATCCCAATTCTTCTAAAACTTTTAATATAATTGAAACATCCTTTAACTTTGGAACATCTTCTAAAATTATCGGCTCAGTTCCTAAAAGAGATGCTGCTATAATAGGAAGTGCTGAGTTTTTGGCTCCGTCAATCTTGACCTCGCCCTTCAAATTTAAACTTTTTTTTACTTGTATAACTTCCAAAATAACCTCCATCAGTCATTCGTTTTTCTTATTTATATATAAAATATTATATCATATCCATTTATCGTTGACTAATTTTTAAGGGTTTTACATATCTTTTTAAAAAACAAAAGCCTCCTTTTTATAAGGAAGCTTTTGCGAAATTTATTTAGTTTTTTCGTAAACTATAGTGTATTCAGGATTGTCTCCGATTTTATTTACTCCTAGTAATGTTTGAAGATTTCTGTAATCTGTATAGTCTACACCACTCTCTAATTTTATTTCATTTTTATCTGAATTACGAACTATTTTAACAGGTCTGTAGTTTTCAATCGCATCTGGATAAATTCCCGCTGCGCATTCTCCAAAGAAGCTGTACGATTTCTTTTCTACAGAATTTTTGATTGTGCTACCATCTACATCAACGTAGTTTAGTTTCAACGTTGTTTCTTGGTTTTCCAAATCAAATTTACCATCATTAGTTTTTCCAGAAGCTAAAATTTTTGCACGAACTACGACATTTTCATCGTAGTTTTTGCCATCAACTGCAACTTTGTATGTGAATGTGTGATCTCCAATCAAATTTCCCGGTCCAATTATTTCCATAGTTTGATAATTTCCATCGCCATCAATTCCAATCAATGCTGGAACTACCATCTTAAATGCTGCAGCTCCTAGTGAAGGTTGGTTTACGATGTACCATTCTACTCCTCTTTCGTCAAAAATTCTAACTCTAGTTTTCGTCGCTTCTAAGTTTGTTCCATAAACGTGAGTAAATGTCTTCTTGGATTCTTGATTTGTTGGTGCAACACCATAAGTTATATCTGGAATTTCTCCTTTATCTGTAGAAGTTGCTCCATAAGTTTGAATTTTCATAAATGCAAGTGTAGAGGCATTTACATCCTCGCCGTCTGCAACCAATGAAATTACGATTGAATTTGCTCTGGATCTTGGATTATTTCCAGGTAATTTTTCGAATTTTCCATTTATTTCTGGTTTGTACAAAATTTCGTAGGATACAGTTCTATCTGTTTTATTTTCTGGAAGTTCAAATGTTATAGTTTGTTCATCACCAGTTCCAAAAATTGTTCCTTCAACTTCTGGTTGTTTTCCTTCTTTTGAAAGTTTTGTTTGCATTACAGCTTTTACTTTTGCATCTTGTGACAAATTCATTCCATTAACTTTGACAGTGACTTTTCTGTTATTGTTAGTGATGACCTTGTCACCTTCGATTGTAGCTTGACGAACGATTGGCTTTCCAATATTGATAAAATAATCAACATCTTTGTTCAAGCTTTCAGTTCCTTTTTTTCTAAATACTCCTTGATCTATTTTAATTTTGGCTTTTTTAGTGCCAAGACTTTTTACCTCTAGTGGCTTTTCAAGTGTAACTACGAATTTCTTATCTGACAACTCAATAGTATCTTTGTCTTTTAATTTTTCATAATTTCCATCAGCGTTTTTATCAATGCTACTTCCAGCTTTTAAGCTTCCATCAAATACTTCTTCAATTTCTTCATCAAAACCAACTTCAATTATCTTGCCGTCTTTTGATGCGTGAACATAACTTGGCATTATTTCTTCATACGACGCTTCATCTTCAGTGTATTTTACTCTGAAATATGCTTCGTAGGATTTGGAAATGTCTATATTATCTCTTACCAAGATTTTGTATACATCTTCTTCATTGCCTTTTGTTAAAATCGGATTATCTGCAACAATTTGCACGAATTTTCCTGAATTTTCAAACGTTGGTCTTATACTATCGTCTTTTACAAATTTTCCGTTTTCAAGTCTATAGAATGAAACCCTCAAATTATCTGGATTTACATTCTCACCAATTATATTAGCTTTTAACTTTTCTTGTTCATTTTTTAGAATTGGTGTGAGAACATTGATTTTTTCAATAGTTGATTTTGTCTTTTCAGATGCATTTTGTTTTATTTCAACCGATTTTTCATAGAAGTTATTCTTAGATCCAGTTGAAGTGGCATAAATTTTGTAAGTTTTTTCTGTTGCTTCTTCATTCTTAGGTGCTTCAAATTCCAAAGTTCTCCTTGCACCATTTCCACTAACTGTAATTTGTGGGAAAGTTTCGTTTCCTTTATCATCAACCAATTTGACTACGAATTTGTCATCGGAAACATTTTTAAAACTGCCCATTGCTGTTAATGTAACTTTTCCACCTTCTGCATCCAAATTTTCTATATTTTCTAGTGATAAATCCATTATTCCTTCAGGAATTTGTTCTTCTGTATCTGATTTTTCTTGTGTTATTTTTACAGTTGCTTTTGCATAATCAGTTTTAGATCCTGTGGATGATACGTAAACTGTGTATTCTTTTTCCTTTGTTGTTGTGTTTTTAGGAATTTCAAACGAAACAGTTATCATATTCTTATTCACATCACCTGAAACATCTACCTTAGGGAATGTTTCGTTGCCATCGTTGTCGACAAGTTTTACAACAAATTTGTCATTCGTAATTCCTTTCAATATACCCATTACTTTAACTGTCGCAGTAGAAGAATCCTTTGATACTTTGCTTGAAGTTTGTAATATGAGTGCTTGAATATTTTCCTCTGCAACTTTTTTGTCTTTTGTTTTGACATACAACTTACAGTCGCTTTCAGGCATTGTAAATTGGTAAGAATCTCCTACTTGTTTGAAGTTTACTTTCATCGGATCTCCTTCTTCATTCAATCCACTTACATAAAACATCGATATTTCTTTTCCAGGTTTTGCTTGTACTACAACAGTATCGCCTTTTTTAGCTTGTGATTTTTCTTCGCCATTTACTGTTATCACAACGTCCTGATTGCTTGAATTAATCTTGAATGTTTTTTCAACTTCTTGTGTTCCCGAAGCTTTTTCTTGAGTTAAAGTAAATTCAGATTTTTTGAAGTTTTCCTTCTTCCCAGTTGATGACACGTAAATTTCGTATGTTTTTTCCTTGTCAGTAGTATTTTCTGAAACTTTTATATTAATAACTCTGAAAGCTTTTGATGCATCTCCAGTAACTTCAATTTCAGGATAAGTTTCTTTTCCATCTTCATCGACCAATTTTACTATAAATTTATCACTAGGAATGTTGTTGATTTGACCAATAACCCTGATTTTAGCAATAGCATCTTTTGCTGGAAGCTTGGAGTCTGTGTTGTTATCAATCCTGGCTATTTTTTCTTCTTCAGGTGTTTCTGGTGTTGGAGTTTCTTCTTTTCCAGCTTGTTGAGTTATTTTAGCATCAGATTTAAAAAATTTATCTTTTTTACCTGTTGATGTTGCGTATATTTCGTATGTTTTTTCCTTATCAGTAGTATTTTCTGGAACTTTAATATTTATAAATCTGAAAGCTTTTGAAGCCTCTCCAGTAACTTCAATTTCTGGATAAGTTTCTTTTCCGTCTTCATCAACCAATTTTACTATGAATTTGTTGCTTGGAATATTTTTGATTTGACCAGCAACCTTAATTTTAGCAATAGCATCTTTTGCTGGAAGATTCGAAGTTGTGACTTCTTGAATCATCGCGATTTTTTCTTCTTCAGGTGTTTCTGGCTTTTCTTCCGGCTTTTTCACTTGTAATTTTACGTCATTCAAGTTCCATCCGTAAGCTTCTGCAAATTCAATTTTCAAATTAGCATTCACAGTTTTTCCGTCATTTGCTTTTAAGAATTCATCTGTAACTTCTAAATTTATTTTGTCATTTTTTACATCAAAAGTAGCTTTTACTCCTTCTACATTAGTTGTTACATTTACAAGTTCAGATGCATCTTCCATTTCAAAAGCTTTGGCAAATTCATTAAATAAATTTCCTAGTCCCTTATATTCTGTTTCAAATGAAACTTTGTTGTTATCAACTGTAACTGATTGAGTTTGAGTTACATTTTGACCATGGAATCCAATGCTTCCTGCTCCTTCTTCTTGTTCCATATATCTTGGTAAAATATAATCAGCTAATTTCGAATAATCCTTGATTTTATTATCCGAAAAATCTAGATGATTTATTTTTTCCATTCCAAGAATTATATCTACATTTTCGATTCTGTTTGCAGACACGTCAAAAAACGTCAACTTAGTTAAGTTCTTTAGAGAAGAAATATCTGTAATTCCATCGTAGTTTATCCTCTTTTCTCCTTCTTTTTTAACCTTAACATTATTGTGAAGATCCAATCCAGTTAAGTTTGTCAAATCTTTAAGTGGTTCAACATTTTCAATTATATTGTTGTACAATTTTAAGAACTCTAAATTTTTAAGGTTCGCTAAAGGTGATACATCTACAATTCTGTTTCTTTGAAGTTCCAAATATTTCAAGTTTTTCAAGTCTTTCAATGGACTAATATCTGAAATCTCATTTTCATTTACTTTTAATTTTTCCAAATTAGTAGCGTATTCAATTCCTTTTAAGCTCTTCATGCCTCTTGTTACCATGAATTTGAAATCTTTTGTATTGGATAAATCTTGGGCTTTTCCTAGGATTGAAAATGTGTTTTTGGATTCTTCTGTAAATATTGGCTTATTAGTCTTCTTGTCTAAAAATATGGATACTTCCTTCAAAGATTCCATTTCTTGTTTTGTAATGCGTTGATTATCTTTTCTATTCACATCCAAGTTTTTATTCAAAACCTTTAATAACTTCGCATCTTCAATGTCTACATATTCTGGCTTTTCTGCTTCTGAATCTTTCAAGTTTACAAGTTCAATACTATAACTGTACACTGGATCGGAGTATGATTTACTATCGAATGAATATTCCAATTTCAAGCCTTCGATATCTTTTAGCGTCATACCATCTTCCAATGTAAGTTTGATTTTGTTGTTTTCAGTTACTTCTGCTTTAACTTTAGGATTATCTGATTTGATTTCTTTGAATTTAGTGAATATTTTGTCTATTAACTTAAATGGATTATCGAATTCTACAATATTTCCGTTTAATTTGACATCTGATACTGTTGTAGATAATTTGTCAGCTTCTAATGAGTAAATACTTTCTGCTTTAAGTGGTGTCAAGTCAGTAATTTGTGTTTCGCTTACATTGATATCTCCCAATTGCTTCAAATCTTTTGCTACTGAAATGTCTTTAATAGGATTGGAATGTACATCTAAATTGTACAATTTTGCTAAATTTTTAAGCGATGCTATATCTTTTATTTGATTTTTGGATAAATCTAACATTCCTAATCCCGTTAAATCTTTCAACGCTTCTACTGATGTAAGTTTATTACCAGACAAGTTTACATCATTTAATTTCGTTAACGTAGAAATAGAATCTATAGATTCTAATCCGTTTTGAGCAATGTATAATTCTGTTAAATCAGTAAGCTTAGATGCGTCTATTTTTGTAATTTTATTATTATTTAGATTCAACGTTTGTAGTTTTGATAAATCTGCAATTGGTGACACATCTTCTATTTGGTTATTTTCTAAGTTCAAGTAATTCAATTTTGTATTGTTTTGTAATGAAGATATATCTTTTACTTTGTTATTATTGGCCATTAACCAATTCAAGTTCTTGTAATTTTTAGTAACGGAAATATCGGAAATTTCATTATTTCTAATATCAAGATTTTCAACATTTATTAAATCTTTTAATACTGATATGTTGTTAACTTTGTTTACTGAAATATCTAAACTTTTAAGATTTTTCAAATTATTAAGAATGGATACATCTTCAATTTGATTGTGAGAAATGTATAGTTTTTCAAGTCCAGTTAAATCTTTTAATGGCGTTAAATCTTTGATTGCATTGTGTGATAATCTCAATAATTTTAGCTTCTTCAAATCTTTCAATGGTGTTAAATCATCAAATGACTTAGAAGAATCATCTGGATTTCCACTAATAGTAAGTGTTTCCAAGTTTTTCGCAGCTTCCATACCTTTGATGCTATTAAATTCTAATACATTATAGTTTTCATCAAATGATCTATGACCAAAAGATTGAAGTTGTTCCATATCTTTTACTGTCAAATCTGTTGCATTTGGGTCGATTCTGTAGTTTTTGTCAAGCAATTTAAAGTTATATTCATTTATATCTTCTTCAACTACATCTTTTCCATCGTAGTTCTTGAAGAAATTTAGAAGTTTTTCTTTTAATTTTGCATCACCAAATTCTACAACTTTGTCTTCTGGTTTTTCATATGGTTTTTCTTCTTCACTCTTTTTGTGTGCTTTGATGATTTCTTCTTTTAATGCATTAACGCCTTCTACTGTTTTAGCTTTGTTAATTTGGTCAATGTACACTGGTGATGTTATTCCATTTTCTTTTAATTCTTCAATCGCTTTTTCTTTGGCTTCTTTTAAGGCTTTTTCTTTTGCACTATCATCTGGCTTTTCTTCCGGCTTTTCTTCCGGTTTTTCTTCGCCTGGTTTTTCTTCCGGTTTTTCTGGTATTGAAGGATTGTCTGGTGTTGGTGTTACTGAAGGTGTGTCTGGTTTTTTATCTTCAGTTATTTCAACACTTGCTATTTCTTCAATTTGTTTTGAAGATACTGATAACTTTCCGCCTACTACTGTGATTTCTTCTGTGTTGTTTTCTTTAACTATTTGTTTGATAAATTCTGTGTGACTAGGATCTGTAAGTAGTATTGGTTGATTATTCTTGTGTGCTAATGGAGCTACTGACAATGCATCAGGATAGTTTCTTCCGTCTGCCAACACAAACTTTTTTAAATTTCCGAATTCTTTTGCGATTATCAAAGCTGTTTCATAACGGTCAGCTCCTGCTAATCTTCTTGTGTTTTCTAATCCTTTTATATTAACAGATTTTTCTCCGCCGAAAATTAAGGAGACCTTGTCCTTTGTGATTCCTTTCGGTAAATTGTGTCCATCTGTCAAAATAATTGGCAAGTTTTCTTTTGTGGAAAGTGGTGTTGCACACAATGCATCTGCAAATGTTAATCCACTTGCGAGTGCAACTTTTCCGTTGGGATTTAAGTATTTGTACACTTCTACTGAAGTTTGATATCTGTCTTTCCCTGCTAATCTTTTAACATTTTTTAGACCGCTAATATTTACCGATTTTTCTCCACCTACTATTATTATTTGCTCTGGGTTAAGTCTATCGACTTCGTCTTTAATGTCTTGTGGAAGCTTTTCTTTTTGTGTCAATAATACTGGTGCATTTTCCTTGTTAGCCAAGCTTCCTGCAGCCAAACTATCTGCAAAATTTTCCCCACTGGCAAGTACAACGGTTTTTATGTGATTTGGGAATGTTCGTTGGCTGATTTTCGCTGATGTTTCGTAACGATCTGAGCCGCTTATTCTGTCTACTTTGATTTTGTTTTGTTCTTCTGCGAGAACTGGTGTGAACGAACTCATCACCATACTAGCAGTAAGAATTACTCCTAAAAATTTCTTCATATTACCTCCTGATTTAAAATCTACACTTTATTATATATTCCCACATCAATATTGACTAGTGATTACTTATTGAAATTTTCTATAAATAGATTATTCTTCTTATTTTTATGTATAAGTGGTATAATTGTGTAAATGATTTAAGGAGGAAAAAATGAAATTAACTACAAAAGATTTGACTAAAATCGGAGTGTTTGGTGCTTTGACTATCGTTCTTGGACTTACTCCTTTGGGAATGATTCCGATTGGACCAGTTAGAGTGACTACACTACATATTCCAACTATTGTTGCTGCTTTGGTTGCAGGACCTTGGGTTAGTTTATTCGTGGGATTATTGTTCGGTTTGTTTTCATTGGTAAATAATATTATTGCACCGACAATTCTTTCATTTATGTTCTACAATCCATTGGTTTCTGTGCTTCCAAGAGTTTTGATAGCTGTTGTGACTTATCAAGTTTACAACAAATTAAGAGACAAAAACGATGTGATTCGCTACGGAATTCCAGCGATTTGTGGAAGTGTTATGAACACAGTTGGTGTTTTAGGAATGGCATTTATTTGTCATTCAAAGCAAATCGAAAGCGTTATGCATGTTAAAGCGCAATATTTTCTTGGAGGAATTGTCGCTACGAATATGCCTTTTGAAATCGTGATATCATTCGTGTTGGCGATTTTGATTGCAAAAAGTGTAAACAAAAACAAATAGTTCAATTAAAAAATCCACAAGATTTTGAAAATCTTGTGGATAATTTTTTGTTTTAATCTTCGACGTCATCACTGATGTTGCAAGATCCCAAAAATCTTCTTCTGATATCTTGACCAGTTTTTGTTCCTGCAACTCCACCCATTCCTGTTTCTCTCAATGATGGTGGAAGAGTTTTGCCGACTTTTCTCATTGCTTGGCACACTTCTTCAAATGGAACTATACTTGTGATTCCTGCCAATGCCATATCAGCGCTAATCATTGCGTTTGTAACTCCCATTGCATTTCTGAATGTGCAAGGATATTCTACAAGTCCTGCGATTGGGTCGCATACAAGTCCCAATACATGTAGGATTGCAAATGATGCTCCATGGAATATTTGCTCAATAGATCCACCTCTTAAAAATATCAACGCACCGGCTGCCATCGCTGCTGCAGATCCTGTTTCCGCTTGGCAACCTCCGTCAGCGCCAGAAAATGTTGCGTATTTTCCCAACAATTGTCCAACACCGATAGCTACTAACATTGCATCGATAAGTTCTTCGTGTGAGCAGTTGTATCTTTGTTTAAAACTCATAAGAGCTGCTGGCAAAATTCCAGATGAACCTGCAGTAGGTGATGCTACGATTTTTCCCATAGCCGCACTGATTTCCAATGTTGAAAAAGCCATCGCCATTGCTTCTGCTGTAAATTGTCCTACTATTGGTTCATTTTCATTTGCATAAACGTGCATTTTATGTGCAAATCCGTCTATCATTTTTTGATTAGTCACTGAAGGTGTTTCCAAGAAATCTGTCGCAGATTTTTCCATAACATCTAGCATATGTGACAATTCACTTCTGATGAATTCTTCAGATTTGCCAGTTCTTTCGTTTTCTATTTCTATAACGTATTCGTAAAAAGGTCTGTTTTCCTTCTTAACAGTATTGATTATTTCTAATGATGTATCAAACATAAACTCTCCTTAATTTCGTTGAATATATTTTGTGAAAAGAAATCTATCGTCTTTCAATAAATTTTCTGTCAAATCTTCGCCGATATTTTTGTCTAATTCAACAATCAAAGTTACTATTCCGTCATGTTTCAACGTCTTCATTCCTTCGATGTTGTAACCATTTCTAGCAAGTTCTGAAGAAATATCCGCAATAATTCCTCTTACATCCACGTATTTCAATAAAATTGTAGGATAGCTTCCTGTAAATTGAACAGCTATTCCGTTGATATCTATGATTTCAATATTTCCTCCACCAATTGATGAGCCAACGATGTACATAGTAGTTCCATCTTCGTATGTAAATGTAATCTTCGCAGTATTTGGATGCACATCCCCTAAGTCAGCTTCTCTGAAAACATAGTCAATTCCTCTTTGTTCAGCTATTGCAAATGAATCTCTAAGTCTAATGTCGTCTGGTTCAATTCCCAATACACCAGCTAATAAGGCTCTGTCTGTACCGTGACCCTTGTAAGTTTTCGCGAATGATCCATGAAGATCAAACTCAACTTTTTTGAACTCATTTCCAGCAATCAAAAGAGCAGTCTTTGCAATTCTACAAGCACCTGCAGTGTGAGAGCTAGAAGGTCCAATCATTACAGGTCCCAAAATATCAAAAATATTATATTCTCCCATAAAAACCCCCTAAGTATTTTCCTTAACAATTATATCATATCAAATTCAGTGGATAAAGAAAATCAGGAAAATTTTCCTAAAAAAACCTGCTAACAAAAGTCAAGCATAACCTGAAATTAATTTCAGGTTATTTGATTATTTGAGTAATTAAATTAGT